>NZ_JBJLRI010000019.1:0-61635 GCF_050871405.1 Kineococcus esterisolvens | reverse complement strand
CGCCCGCGCCGACCAGCTGGCCCCCCCGCCCCCCCCCCCCGACCCCCCCCCGCCCCCCCCCCCCCCCCCCCCCCCCCCCCCCCCCCCCCCCCCCCCCCCCGCCGTCGAGGGCGGCGAGCGCGGCCTCCACCTCGCCGAGCTCCACGCGGTGGCCGCGCACCTTCACCTGCCCGTCGCCGCGGCCGAGGAACTGCACGCCGAGCCCGGGCACCCAGCGGCCCACGTCGCCGGTGCGGTACATCCGCTCGCCGGGCGCCCCGAAGGGGTTCGCGACGAACCGCTCGGCGCTCGCCCCGGGCCGCCCGAGGTAGCCGCGCGCCAGGTGCGGGCCCGCCAGGTACAGCTCGCCGCGCTCACCGTCGGGCACGGGCCGCAGCGCGGGGTCCAGCAGGTGCACGCGGGTGCCGGCCAGGGGGTGCCCGATGCGCGGGCCGCGACCGTCCACGGGGGCGGCCAGCGCGTCGACGGTGGCCTCCGTGGGGCCGTACAGGTTCCAGGCGGCCACGCCGGAGGCGGTGACGCGCTCCCACAGCGCCGGCGGCGCGGCCTCCCCGCCCAGCACGAGCAGCACCGGGCGGTGGGCGCCGGTGAGCAGGCCGTGCTCGAGCAGCTGCGCCGCCATCGACGGGGTCGCGTCGACGACGTCGACGCGGTCGCGGGCGAACGCGGCCAGCAGCGCCTCCGCGTCGCGCTGCAGCTCGGCGTCGTACAGGTGCACCTCGTGCCCGCACAGCAGCCACAGCAGCTGGTCGATCGAGGCGTCGAAGGCGAAGGAGGCGGTGTGCGCGGTGCGCAGGGCCCGGCCCCCGGCTCGCTCGGCGGCCTGCGCGCAGATCGTCCAGCGGTGGTGGTGCAGCAGGGCGGTCAGGCCCCCGGCGCGGGTCAGCACGGCCTTGGGGCGGCCGGTGGAGCCGGAGGTGGAGGTGACGTAGGCCAGGTGCTCGGGGTGGCGGGCGGCGGCCAGCTCGTGCGGCGCCAGGGGGCCGTCGGGCAGGGCCGCCAGCTCCTCGCGCAGCGCGGCGGGGTCCAGCGCCGGCCGGCCGGGGGCGCTGAGGGCCCCGGCCAGGTCCACCCCGGTGAGCACGAGGACCGCCCCGGCGTCCTCGACGGTGCCGCGCAGGCGCTCCAGCGGGTGCGCCGGGTCCAGCGGCAGGAACGCGGCGCCGGCGTCGAGGACGGCCAGCAGCGCCACGACGAGGTCCGCGGTGCGGGGCAGGGCGATCGCGACGACGTCGTCGGGTCCGGCGCCGCGGGCGCGCAGCGCGCGGGCCAGCCGGTGCACGCGCCCGGCCAGCTGGGCGGCGGTGAGGCGCTCGGCGCCGCAGGCCAGCGCGGGCGCGTCCGGCTGGGCGGCGGCCAGCGCCGCCAGGGCGGACGGCACGTCCGTCGCGGCGGCTGCTGCCGGCGGTTCCCCGGCGGCGGGCACCGCGCGCGCCGTCAGCAGCTGCTCCGCCTGCCCGCCGGCCAGCAGCTCCACCTGGCCGACGGCGGGGGCGGCGGGGCCGGCCAGCGCGGTGATCGTGCGCACCAGGGCGGCCATCCGCGCCTCGACGCCGGCCCGGGCGTCGCTGCGGGCGTCCACCTCGAAGCCCAGCAGCAGCTCACCACCGGCAGCGGGGTCGCCGGAGGGGGTGACGGTCAGCCCGAGGTCCTCCGGGGGGCCGCCGGCGACGTTGCGCAGCACCCCGCGCGCACCGGCGAAGTCCAGCTCGGTGTCGAACGCCTTGAGGTTCACGCCGATGCCGTGCAGCAGCGCCCCCGCACCGGGCACGCCCAGGTCGGCGGGCAGGTCCTCGCCGCGGTAGCGCTGGTGGGCGCGCATCCCCAGCAGGGCCCGCGCGACGCGCTGGCTGAGCTCGCCGAGACGGTCGCCGGGGTGCACCCGCACGCGCAGCGGCAGCACGTTCACGGCCATCGCGGGGGTGCGCAGCGCGGCGCCGGTGCGCGCCATGACGGGCAGGGCGACGACGACGTCGCTCTCGCCGCGCAGCCGGTGCAGGAAGGCGGCCCAGCAGGCGAGGAGCGCCTCGGCCCAGGTGGTGCCGGTGGCGTCGGCGACCTCGCGCAGGCGCGCCAGCACCGGGGCGGGCAGCACTGCGCGCGCGTGCACGGTGCGCTCGGCGGGCCCGTCGGGGGCGCTGGTGCGCCCGGTGAGGTCGGGCAGCGGCGTGAGCACGTCACGCCAGTACGCGCGGTCGCGCTCGAACCGCTCGCTGCGCCGGTACTCCTCGTCCTCGGCGACGACGTCGGCGAGCGCGCCGAACGGCGAGGGCGGCACCTCGGTGCCGCGCACCAGCGCCGTGTAGCGGGCCGCGACCCGGCGGGTGATCATCGCCGTGGAGTACCCGTCGACGACGACGTGGTGGTACAGCTGCACGCACCACGCCTCCGTGTCGGACAGCCGCAGCAGCGTGTGGGTGTGCAGGGGGCGGTCGACCATCGGCCGGCAGGCCTCGGAGGCGCGGGCGCGTTCGGCGTCCACGAGGGCGTGCGCCACGGCCCGCGGGTCGTCCTCGGCGCGCAGGTCCACGACGGGCGGCGGCGGCACGGGGTCGCCGGAGACGACCTGGCGGGGTCCGTCGGGGCTCTCGTGCAGCCGGACCCGCAGCGTCTCGACCTCGGCGACCGTGGCGCGCACCGCCTCGGCGAACGCGTCCACGTCGAGGGGTTGCTCGCCGCGGACCTCCAGCACCTCGCCGACGAGGTAGCTGCGCGAGCCCGGTTCCAGGCGCTGGGCGTTCCAGATGCCGAGCTGGGCGGCGGACAGCGCCAGCGCCTGCCCGGTGCGCTCGCGGTCGCCGGCGACCAGGGGGGTGCTCAACTCGTGCTCCTCGCGGGTTCGGTGCTCGTGGGTGCTGCGGGTGCTGCGGGTGCTGCGGGTGCTGCGGGTGCTCGTCAGTGCTCGTCGTCGAAGTCGGCGACGCCGCGCTTCCAGTAACCGGTGATGCGGCAGCGGGCCGCCGGCACGCCCAGCTCGTGACGGACCCAGCGGCGCAGGGGTTTGAGGACACCGGCCTCGCCGGCGATCCACACGAACGCGTGCCGCCCGTCCGGCAGCGGCAGCTCGCGCAGCGCCCGTTCCAGCGCGTCGCCGTGCCCGGGCGGCACGTCGCCGCGGTGCACCCAGCGCACCTCGAAACCCACCGGGGCGGTCACCTCGACCTCCTCGGCGGCGTCGGCGACCTCGACGAACGCCCAGCCGGTCGCGGTGGCGGGCAGGGCCTCGAGGTACCGGGCGATCTGCGGCAGCGCCGTGAGGTCGCCGGCGAACAGGTACCGCTCGTGCACGTCGGGGACGACGACACCGCCGGGCGGTCCGGCGACGTGCACCCGGTCGCCCGGGCGGGTGCACGCGGCCCACTCCGAGGCCACCCCGCCCGGGTGCAGCACGAGGTCGACGTCGACCTCCCCGGTCACCGGGTCGTGCCGGCGCACGGTGTACTCGCGCGATACCGGCAGCGGCCGCGGCCACCGCAGGGACGACCCGTCGCGCTCGGGCAGGCGCAGCACCCCGTGCTCGTCGGGGAAGACGAGGCGCACGTGCTCCTCGGGGACGTGGCTGGCGAAACCCTCCGCTCCGGGCCCGCCCAGGGTCACCCGCACCACGGCGGACCCCAGCCGCCGGGTGCGCACGACCTCCAGTTCCCGGATGCCGATCGGGTACCCGACCTTCGCGGGGGTGCTCCCTGCGCGGACCTCGGCGATGCGCGCGAGGTGGTCGCCGGCGGTGCCCGGTCCCGCCGTCGGCGCCGTCACGACCGGGCCCGCGCTGCCTCGCGGTCCATCGCCTCGCGCAGGCTGCGCGGGCGCAGGTCGGTCCAGTGCTCCTCGACGTGGGCGAGGGCGGCGTCGCGGGGGCCGGGGCCGAACGCGGTCCGCCAGCCGCCGGGCACGGGCGCGAACGCCGGCCACAGCGAGTGCTGGTCCTCGTCGTTGACGAGGACGAGGAACTCGCCGTCGGGGTCGTCGAAGGGGTTGGTGCTCACGGTGCTCCTCCGGAACGGTGGTCGAGGTCGGGGGGTCTGGGCGCTCAGACGGGCAGGCCGCCGGCCCGCGCGGTCTCCGGCGCCCGCCGGCGCCGCCGCACGGAAGCCAGGACCTCCCCGGCGCGCGGGGCGACGTTCGACAGCAGCGACGAGCTCAGCCCGTGGCTGTGCTCGGTGCCGCCCATGAGGTGGATGCCGCAGGTGACGTCGGGGTCGGTGACGAGCCGGTGGTCGCGGTGCACCAGGACGCGCCCGGCGGCGTCGCGCCGGACCGCCGGCGCCAGCTCGCCCAGCAGCGCGGTGGGGTCCAGGTGCTCGAAACCCGTCGCGCACACCAGGACGTCGGCGCGCAGCCGCCGCACGGCGCCGCTGGTGCGCTCCAGCACGTCGACGCCGACGGCCGACTCCTCCTCGCGCACCTCCAGCAGTTCGCTGGCCCGGTGCACGTGCAGCCGCCGGGCACCGGCGACGGCCTCGGCGTACTCGGTGCGGTACAGCTCCTGGATGAGGTCCAGGTCGACGACCGAGTAGTTCGTGGTGGCGTGCCGGCGCAGCAGGTCGTCGCGCACGGCCGGCGGCGCGGTGTGGAACTCGTCGACGGCACCCGGGTCGAACACCCGGTTGGCGAACGGGCTGTCGTCGGCGGGGGCGTACCCGAAGGACCGGAACACCGAGTGCACCTCGGCGGTGGGGTAGCGGGTGTGCAGGTGCTGCACGACCTCGGCCGCGCTCTGCCCGGCGCCCAGCACCACGAACGAGCGCGGTCCGGGCGCTCCGGCCGCGTGGGCCTCGTCGAGGGCCCGCAGGTCCTCCAGCAGAGTGTGGTTGTGCCACACCCGCGGCCCCGGCCGGACCTCGCGGGGCAGGCGGGGGCGCAGCCCCGTGGCGAGGGCGACGTCCCGGGCCCGGACCCGCGTGCCGTCGGGCAGCTGCGCCTCCAGCGCGCGCACGGCGCCGTCCTCGCGCACCGGGCGCAGGGCGGTGATCGTGGTGCCGTAGCGCACGTTCCCCGCCACCCTCGCGGCGGCCCACTCGAGGTAGTCGTGGAACTCCAGGCGGGTCGGGTAGAACGTCTTGGCGTTGACGAAGTCCGCCAGGCGGCCCCGCTCGTGCAGGTACGCCACGAAGCTCGCCGGGCTGGCCGGGTTCCGCTGGGTGACGAGGTCCTTGAGGAAGGAGACCTGCAGGGTCGCGCCGGGCAGCAGCATCCCGCGGTGCCAGCCGAAGCGGGGCTGGCGCTCGCAGAACAGCACGTCCAGCCGGTCGTCGGGCGGCAGCTCGTCCACCGCCAGGGCCAGGGCCAGGTTCGCGGGGCCGAACCCGACGCCGAGCAGGTCCAGTTCCGCCCGGCTCACGCGAGGACCCCGGCGGGTGCGGCGGCCGTGGTGAGCGCGCGCACCGCGGACGCGGCGTCGAGCACGACCCCGCACGTGCCGGCGACCCAGCGCAGGGCCGTGTCGTGGCGTTCCCGGTCGAAGTCGGCGACGGCGTCGCCGACGAGGAAGGGCTGCACGTCGCGCATGAACGCCTCGCAGGCCGTGACCTGGCAGCCGATGCCGGCGTACACGCCGGCCACGAGGAGCTGGTCGCGGCCCGAGGCCGCCAGGACCTGCGCGAGTTCCGAGCGGTGGAACGCCGAGTAGCGCCACTTCGTCAGCACGGTGTCGCCCTCGCGCGGGGCGAGGTCGGGCGCCAGCTGCGCGCGGTGCGGGCGGCGCCCCAGCCCCTCGCCCCAGAAGTCGGTGAGCAGGGCGCGGTCGGCGGGGTCCTGGTGGGCGGGTTGCGCGGTGTAGACGACGGGCACGCCGGCGCGGTCGCAGGCGTCGCGCAGCCGGAGGGCGGCGCGCAGCAGCTGCGCGCGCAGGGCGGAACGCTCGCCGTAGGCGTCGAGGAAGTGCTCCTGCAGGTCGTGCAGGAGCAGCACGGCGCGGTCGGGGTGCAGCGTCCACGGCACGCGCGGTGCGGGCATCTCGGCGGCGGTGGGCAGGGGGTAGCTGTCGACGGCGGGGAGGGTCACGGGTCAGGACTCCCGGGGGCGAGGGCTCGCGGCGGTGGCGCCGCGTTCGGCGAGCAGGGCGGCCAGGGCGGTGCGCAGTTGCCGCCGGCTGGTCTTGCCGACGGCGGTGGGCGGGAAGGCGTCGACGACCTCGACGCGGTCGGGGACCTTGAACTCGGCGAGGCCGGCGGAGCGGACGTGGGCGCGCAGCTCGCGCACCGAGGGGTTCGCGCCGGGCCGGGGCACGACGAACGCGCAGGTGCGTTCGCCGAGGTGCTCGTCGGGGACGCCGACGAGAGCGGCGTCGTGGACGCCGGGGTGGGTCAGCAGGACGTCCTCGACCTCCTCGGCGGAGACCTTCTCGCCACCGCGGTTGACGCGGTCGGCAGCGCGCCCCTCGACGACGAGGTTGCCGTCGGGGCGCAGCCGGACGACGTCACCGGTGCGGTAGAACCCGTCGGCGGTGAACGACGTGCGGTTCTGCGCGGGCGCGGCGTGGTAGGCACGGATCGTGTACGGGCCGCGGGTGAGCAGGTACCCGGGTTCGCCGGGCGGGACGTCGCGGTCGTCCTCGTCCACGACGCGGACCTCGTCGTGGGTGCTGATCGGCCGGCCCTGGGTGTGCAGGACGACGTCGTCGGGGTCGTCCAGACGCGTGTAGTTCACCAGGCCCTCCGCCATCCCGAACACCTGCTGCAGCCGAGCGCCGAGGGCCTGCGGGACGCGACGGGCGAGTTCCGGGGTGCACTTGGCCCCGCCGACGCCGACGACCCGCAGGGTGGACAGGTCGTGGTCGGTGTCGCCGGCGGCCGCCGTCCACAGCAGCGCCAGCGGAGGGACCAGGGAGACGTGCGTGACGCCCTCGGCGGCCACGAGGGCGAAGGCCGAGCCGGGTGAGGGGTCGGTCGCGAGCACCACGGTGCCGCCGGCGCACCAGGTGCCGAGGATGCCCGGCGAGCTCATGGGGTAGTTGTGCGCGACCGGCAGCACCACCAGCATCCGGCTGTCCTCGTCCAGGCCGCAGATCCGGGCGCTCTCGCGCACGGTGAAGGCGTAGGCGTCGTGGGTGCGCGGGATGAGCTTGGGCGCGCCCGTGGTGCCCCCGGACAGCTGCAGGAACGCGACGTCGTCCGGGCCGGGCGGCGCCGGCAGCGCCACCTCGGCGGCCTCGGCGTCCGGCACGGCCAGGTCGGCCAGGTCGCCGAACTCCTCGGGTTCCCCCGCGACCAGCACCAGCCGCAGCGCTCCGCAGCCGGGGGTGCGCAGCAGGTCGCGCGCCAGTTCCCGGTGGTCGCACCGGGAGCCGCCGGCCCCGGTGCGGTCCGTGGTGACGAACGCGACGGCGCCGCCGGCGGCGGCGACGTGCCGCAGTTCCGCGGATCGGTGCGCGGGCAGCGCGAGCACCGGCAGCGCCCCGAGGCGGAACAGGCCCAGGACGACGGCGGCGAACTCGGCGGTGTTCGGCAGCTGCAGCAGCACCCGCTCCCCGGGCCGCAGGCCCGCGCGGGCGAAACCGGCGGCGGTGCGCAGCGCGGTGTCGTGCAGCTGCGCGAACGTCCAGCGCACCTCTTCGCCGGCGGTGGTGCGCGCCACGAGCGCGAGGGCGCCGGGCGTGCGCGCCGCGGCACCCGCGAACTGCCCCCACAGCGTCTCGCCGCGCAGCACGCCGAGCTCGCGCCAGCGCGGGTCGGCGGCCGCCCCGTCCGCCGCGGGCACGAGGTCCACGGGTCCCGGCAGCGCCACCGGTTCCACCGGGTTCGAGGGGTTCACCGGGTCACGCCCAGGGCCTGGAGGGAGGTGCGGAACTTCGCGGCGGTCTCGGCGACCTCGGCGGCGGGGTCGGAGGCGGCGACGACGCCCGCGCCGGCGAACAACCGCACGGACCGCTCCCGCACCTCGGCGCAGCGGATGGTGACGGCCCACTCGCCGTCACCGTCGGCGTCGCACCAGCCGACGGCACCGGTGAAGTACCCGCGCTCGAACGGCTCCAGGTCGGCGATGACGCGCGCCGCCTCGGCCGGCGGGACCCCGCACACGGCGGGGGTGGGGTGCATCGCGGCCAGCAGGTCCAGCGACGTGGTCGCCGGGTCGGCCAGGGTGGCGGTGACGGGCGTGGCGAGGTGCCACATCGTCGCGCTGGAACGGAGTTCCGGTTCGGCGGGCACGTCCAGGTCCACGCACAGCGGGGCGAGGGCGGCGTGCACGGCGTCGGCGACGACGGCGTGCTCGGCGAGGTCCTTGGCGGAGGCCCGCAGCGCCTCGGCGCGGCGCCGGTCCTCGGCGGGATCGGCGCAGCGCGGCGCGCTGCCGGCCAGCGGGCACGCGGTGACCCGCCGCCCGGAGCGGGCGACGAGCAGTTCCGGGCTGGCCCCCACGAGGGTCCGCGGTCCGGGGCCCGCACCCGGCAGGTCCACGGCGTACACGAACGCGGCGGGGTCCGCGGCCAGCAGGCGGGCCAGGACCGCGCGGACGTCGACGTCCCCGGGGACCTCCACGTCCAGCAACCTGCCGAGGACCACCTTGCCCAGCTCGTCGTCCTCGGCGCGCAGGCGCAGCAGCGCGGCGGAGACCGCCGCGGCGTACCCGGTCTCCGGCGGGTGCGGGGTCACGGTGGCTCCCGCGGCGAGCGGGGCGGCGCCGGGAACGGGACCGGGTGCTCCCTCGGCGCGCAGCACGCGCTCGGGCACGTGCAGCGCAGCGGGTGTGCCGGCGGCGAAGGGCAGCGCCCCGACGGCGAGGCCGGCGGCGCCGCGGGACCGCGCGGAGCGCAACCGGGCGGTGACGTCGGCGGCGAACCCGGGAGTGGTCCCGCAGGCCGCGTCGATCGGTTCGCGGTCGCCGGTGGCGAGCAGGTGCCGGCCGGCGGAGGAGAACCACGCGCCGGTTCCCGGACGGTAGCGGGCGAGGAGGTCGCCGGGGGTGGTCCGGTCCTCCACGAGGAGTTCGCGGGCGCGCTCCGAGGGACTGGTGGTGCTGGTCAAGGGGACTCCCGGGGAGTGGGGACGGGGCGTCAGTCGCGCAGCGACGCGCCGCCGTCCACGAGCAGATCGGTGAGGGTGACGTGCCGGGCGGCGCCGGAGAGCAGGAAACCGACGGCCTCGGCCACGTCGGCGGGGTCGGCCAGGCGCCCGAGGGGGATGCCGAGCCGGAACGTCGAGGGGTCGCCGCGCAGGACCGTCTCGGTCCCCGTCACGGGGTCGGGCAGCAGGTCGCGCTGCATGGCGGTGTCGGTGGAACCCGGCGAGACGACGTTGCACCGCACCCCGAGCGGGGCCAGTTCCAGGCCCAGGCACATCACGTAGCGGGTGGCGGCCGCCTTGGAGGCGGCGTACGCGGCCATCCCCGTGCGGGGCAGTTTGGCGGCGTTGGAACTGACCGCCACGACGGCGCCCCCGCCGCGGGCGGCCATCCGCCGCCCGACCGCCCGGCAGACGTTCACGGTTCCGGTGGCGTTGACCGCGAGGGCCTCCTCCCACGCCGTGTCGGTGACGTCGAGCGCCCCGCCGGGGTGCAGTGCGCCGGCGCAGTGCGCGAGCGCGGTGACGGGTCCGAACTCCTCCTCCACCCCGGCGACGGCCCGTTCCACGTCGGCGGAGCGGCGGACGTCGCACGCGACGGCGTGGACGCGGTGACCGCCGGCGCGGAACTCCTCGGCCGTGGTGCGCAGGCCCTGTTCGTCGGAGTCGAGCAGGGCGAGCGCGGCGCCGGTGCGCGCGAGCACCGCGGCCACGGCGGCGCCGATCCCCCCGGCGGCCCCCGTGACGAGGGCGACCGCGGGCACGGTCGCGGGGACGTCGTCGCTCACGGAGGGGAGGTTAGCCTCACCTCAGGTGGGTTCGTCAACACCCCCCGACCTCCGGCACACTCCCCAGCCGTGCCGACCACCCTGCTCCTGCACGCCGCGCCGGAACTCGGCGAGCGCCGCCGGGGCGAACTGCGGGAGGACGAGTCCCGGCGCGCCGGGGGTTTCCGCTCCCCCACCGACCGCGCGCGCTCGGCCACCGCCGCCCTGCTGCTGCGCCAGGCCGTGGCCGAGGTCACGGGTTCCCCCGCGGCGCGGGCGCGCACCTCCCGGTGGTGCCGCACGTGCGGGACCACCGGCGACCACGGGCGCCCCGTGGCCGTCGGCGCCGACGGCGCCGTCCTGGCCGGGGTGCACCTGTCGGCCTCGCACGCGGGCGGCAGCGTGCTCGTGGCAGCCTCCACGGGCGCGCCCGTGGGGGTCGACGTGGAACTCGTCGGCGGCGTGCGTTTCACGGGTTTCGACGAGGCGGCCCTGACGCCGCGCGAGCGCACCGCCCTGCGCTCGCTGCCCCCCGCCGAGCGCGACGCGTGGCGGGCGCGCGCGTGGACGCGCAAGGAGTCGCTGCTCAAGGCCACCGGGCACGGCCTGGCCGTGGCGCCGGTGCGGGTGGGTTTCGAGGGGGACCGGCTGCGCGAGTGGCCACCCGCGCTGGACCCCGACGTCGCCGGCGGCGCGGTGGTGGTGGACGTGGCGACCCTGGACGCGGCCGCGGTCCCCGCCGGTCACGTCGCCTCGCTGACCGTCCTGTCCCGCGTCCCGGCGCAGGTGCGGGTGCGCGCCGCCGGGTGAGGGGCCGGGTGAGGGGCCGGGTGCCCCCGCGGGCCGCCCGGGGGGCGGCGGGCGCGGCGGCCCCGTGTCGGGGGCGGGGGTCACGATGGCGCCATGCTCCCCCGCACCGCCGCCGGCAGCCGCCCCGGCTCGGGGCCGGTCGCCGTCGTCCACGTCCTGTGGGTGCGGCCGGCCCGGCTGCTGTGGTGGGTCGAGCGCGGCGGGCAGCCCGGCCCGTGCACGCCGCGCGAGGCGTGCTCGGGTGCCCACCCGGCGGCGCTGCGCGCCGGGCAGCGGGCGGCGCTGCTGCGCTCCGGCCTGGCCGGGGAGGCGCTGCACGGCGTGCTGGCCGGGCCGACGCGGTGGGTGCCGGCCCTGCTGCCGGTGCGCGACGGCGTGCCGCTGCCCAGCCCGGACGCCTTCACGCGCGTGCCCGCGCCACGGCCCCGGCCCGCGCCGGTGGAGCTGGCCCCGGTGCAGCTGCCGTGCACCGCTCCCCCGCTGGCGGCGAGCGTGGACGCCCTGCGCGGGGCCGGCCCCGGCGGCTGGCCCGGCGGGGGGCTGCTCGTGCCGGGCCGGGAGGTGGTGCACCTCGCCGCGCTGGTGCGCGAGCTGGCGGCCTTCGCGGCGTCGTCCCCCGCCGCGCACGGCGGGCCGGGGCTGCGGTGGCGGCGGCGGTGGGCCGCGACGCTGCCGGCGGTGCTGCGCGCGGTGGTCCCCGAGGGTGGCGGGCGCAGCCCCGGCGCCCAGCAGGTGGTCGACGACGTCGCGCTCGCGGTGCTGCCGCACCTGCGCCGCGACGCGCTGCCCGTGCCGCTGGCCGCGACGGCCCGGGTGGTGCTGGTCCTGGGCGGCGGCGCCGCGGACGGCTGGTGGGCGGACGTGACGCTGTCGGTGGGCGGCGCCTCGCCGCTGCGGATCGGTGAGCTGGCCGGTGACCCGCCGGCGCTGGAGGCGCTGCGGGCGGGCCTGGCCCGCGCGGTGCGGGTGTGCCCCGCGCTGCGCGCGGCGGACCGCGACGCCACCGACGCCGGCCGGCTGCACCTGCCCGTGCCGGTGGCCGCCGAGCTGGCCGAGCGGGGGGTGCGGCTGCTGCGCGAGGCCGGGGTCGCGGTGCTGGTGCCGCGCGAGGTGGCCGCCGCGCTCGCCGTGGCGCGGCGGGCGCGTCAGCCCCAGTCGAAGCGCTGGATCCGCCAGGACGTCCACTCCAGCCACCGGCGCAGGTGGGGCGGTTCGGCGTAGCAGCCGAGCGCGTCGACCGCGGCGCGCAGCTCCACCTCGTCCCGGGCCAGCAGGCGCGGCACCTCGGCGGCGACCCGGTCCAGGAAGGCGGCCGGTTCGGACCTCAGCGCCCGCTGCTCGTCCCACCCGGGTTCGTCGTCGAGGTCCGCGGCGTTGAACCACCCGCCGAGGAAGGACGTCAGCGCCGGCAGCTCGCGCCGCCACGCCGCCGCGCGCGGGTCCTCCCGCGGTTCGGCGGCGTGCACGGCGGCCACCTCGTGCGCCGGGCCGGCGTCCCCGGCGTCCAGGCGGCGCAGCACCACCGCGGCGCGCGTGGTCCGCACCCCGGAGGCGACGGCTCGGCCGGACCGCAGCGGCACCGTGCGCACCACCTGCCCGACCACGGCGCCGGTCTCCCCCACCAGGTGCAGGCGGGTCCCGGCGGCGGGGTCGGCCAGCCAGGCCGCGACGTCGTCGCGGTGCCGCTCGACGAGCACGTGCACGGCCCGCCGCAGGGAGCTCCCGCTCGTGGCGGCCGAGTCGCGCACCCTCCACGGGTAGGGCCACTCGGGCACGGCGCCGCGCGGCAGGATCGTGGCGGGGTCGTCGACGGCCTGGCGCAGGCGCTCGCCGTACCAGGCCGCCCACGCCAGCCAGGAGCTGCCGTCGGGCGGGTCCCAGGTGCCGGCGCCGAGGTCGTGGGCGACGCTGCGCATCCCCTCCTCGGTGCTCACGCCGGCGGTGGCGCGGCGCCAGACGTCGAGGGACCGGGCGACGTCCTCGGGTCGGCTGCGGGACAGCTCGCGCTCGACGGCCTCCCTCGGCGAGGTGGCGGCCAGCAGGTCCGCGTCGACGCCGACGGCCGTGGTGAGCAGCTCGTCCCAGAGGTCGTCGGTCACGGGCGGGCCTTCCTGCCGAGGTACGAGGTCAGCACGTACGGGACCCCGTCGGGGTCGCGCCGCAGCACGACGACGGCGTGCTCGGCGGGCACCTGCCGCGAACCCGCGCCGTCGCGCACGAGCACCGTGCCCGCCGACGCGTCCACCGGCACCCTCAGGGTGGTCCCGCCCTTCCCGGCGAGCGCCTGCCGCACCTGCGCCTCGTTCTCGCGCAGGGCCTCGGTGACGGTCCGCTCGGCGACCTCGAGGCTGGACCAGCGCGATGCCGCCGCCGGGGCACCGCCGCGTGCTCCGGTGCGCCGGTCCGGCGTCCCCCGCGTCAAGCGCTCCTCCAGGTACTCGTCGTCCACGTCCACGTGCCTCTCCAGCGTGTGCCCGCGCCCGGGTCCCTCGCTGCGCTCGAGGTCGACCCCGGCGAGCATCTCGTCCAGCGTCTGCGGCAGCAGGTCCCCGTCGGGCGCGCGCGGGCGCTCGTCGGGGCCGCCGCGGCCGGGCAGCAGCTCGTCGGCGGCCCGTCCGGCGCCGCGCCCGGCGAGGCCGGCGGCGACGCCGCCGGCCACCGCTCCCCAGCGCCCGTCGCGCGCGTCGTCCAGGTGCAGCGCGTCCGCGGCGGTGCCGGCGGGGTCGAGCACGGCGTCCAGCGCCGCACCGGGCGCGGCGCGCACCGCGGCGGCCCAGCCGTGCCGGTCCCACACCCACCCGGCGGCGGCGTACGCGACGGCGGCGCCCTCGCCGACGAGGACGCGCACGGCGTCGCCGACGTGCTCGCCGAGGGTGCGGGGGCGGTCCTCGACGTCGGCGACGAGCGCCAGCAGCCGCTGGGCCAGGCGCGCGGAGGACTCGTCGTGCTCGGCGAGGAGCCGGGCCCTGGTGGCCTGCCAGCCCTGCAGCTCGGACCAGGCGCCGTGCCAGGCGGCGAGGTCGCCGGTGGTCTCGCGGGTGCGCCGCTCGGCGGTCTCGAGCTGCGCGTCGACGGTGCGCAGGCGGGCGGCGAGCATCCCCAGCTCGGCGGCGTGCTCCTCGACGGCGGTGGCTCCGGCGGCGGCCGCCCGGGTCAGCAGGGACAGGTCGTCCAGGAGACGCCGGGCGCGGCCGTCGAACCCCTGCTGCGCGGGCCCCCACCAGCCGGTGGTGCCGCGGCGGGCCGAGTCGACGTCGGCCTCGACGCCGCCGAGGGCGGCGGCCACCGCGCGGGCCGTGCGCGCGGCGTCGCCGGCCGCTGCCGGTGACAGCACCGACAGTTCCGTGGGGACCCCCGTCGCCACCGCCGCCCCCCTCCACCCGCCCACCCGCACCTGCCCGGTCGCCGGGACCGTAGGGAGGGGGTGGGGCGCTCAGCGGGGTCCGTCCACAGCCGTGGCGGGGACCCGGGAGCGCGGGTGCCTGTGGCTCCCGCGGTGGTGCTGGCGGGGGTGGTGCGCGGGGCTCAGGCGGCGAGGGCGGCGCCGCGTCGGCGCGCGCGCACCGGCTGCAGGGCGAGGACCGCCGCCATCGCCAGGGCGACGGTCAGGGGCAGGAGCCCGCACAGGGCCATGCCGGTGCGCACCCCGACGTGCTCGGTGACCCACCCGACGAGCGGGCCGCCCAGCGGCGTGCCGCCCATGAACACCAGCACGTACAACCCCATGACGCGGCCGCGGTACTCGGGGTCCACCCACAGCTGCACGGAGGAGTTCGCGATCGCCTGGAACGCCAGGTTGGTGACGCCCATGACGACGAGGACGGCGATGAACACGCCGAGGCTCGGCGCGAGGGCGGCAGCCGTCTGGGAGATCCCGAACGCGGCGGCCAGGACGAGGATGGTGCGCAACCGCGCGTTCGAGCGGCCGCCGGCGACGAGCGCGCCGGCGATGGAGCCGACGGCGAGGGCGATGTTGAACAGCCCGTAGAGCCCGGCGTCGCCGTCGAAGGTCTCGTCGGCCATGGCGGTGAGGACGACGGGGAAGTTCAGCCCGAAGGTGCCGAACACCCCGACGAGCAGGATGGTCCACGCCACGTGGGGGCGGTCGGCGACGTAGCGCAGGGCCGAGCGCAGCTGCCCCCTGCTGCGGGCCAGCGGCGGGGTGGGGAACAGTTCGGCGGTGCGCAGGAAGAACCCGAGCGCGACGGTCGGGCCCAGGTAGCAGACGGCGTTGGCGGCGAACGCCCACCCGGTGCCGACGGTGCCGATGAGCAGGCCGGCGATCGCGGGGCCGACGAGCCGGCTGGTCTGGAAGGTCGCGGCGTTCAGGGCGATCGCGTTGCGCAGGTGCCGGGCGGGGACGACCTCGCTGACGAACGCCTGGCGGGTGGGGTTGTCGAGGGCCACGACCAGGCCGCCGGCCACGGCCAGCAGGTAGACGGCGCCGACGGTGATGCGGCCGGTGAGGGTGAGCACGGCGAGCGTGGTGGCGACGGTGGCGCTGCACGCCTGGGTGACGAGCAGGATGTTCCGCTTGGGGTAGCGGTCGGCGATCATCCCGCCGTGCATGCCGAGCAGCAGGATCGGCAGGAACTGCAGGGCCATCGCGATCCCGACGGCGGCGGCGGAACCGGTGAGTTCCAGGACGAGCCAGTCCAGGGCGATGTTCTGCATCCAGACGCCGGTGCTGGCGAGGGCCTGGCCGCCGACGTAGACGCGGAAGTTGGGCACGCGCAGGGCGGCGAACGTCCCGCCGGTGCGGGTGGGCGGTGCGGCGTCGGGGTGGGCTTCGGCGGGGGCCGGCGGTGTCACGATCAACCCTTCAGGGGTGCGACGGTCGGCACCCATCCTCGCGGGCGGGACGCCGAGATCGCACGGCGATAGGCTGACTATCAGTCATCACGTGTCGTGATGAGCAGCGGGGAGGCCGTCGTGAGCGTCGTCCAGGGGCCGGTGCCGGGGTTCGACCCGGTGCAGCTGCGCTCCTTCCTCGCCCTGGCGCAGACGCACTCGTTCACCCAGGCCGCCGCACGGCTGGGGGTGCGCCAGTCCACGGTGAGCCAGCACGTGCGCAAGCTGGAGGTCGCGGCGGGCCGCACGCTGGTGCACCGCGACACGCACTCGGTGGCGCTGACCCCCGACGGGGAGGCGATGACCGGTTTCGCCCGGTCGATCCTCGCCGCGCACGAGAGCGCAGCGTCGTACTTCTCCGCCGAGCGCCCGCGCGGCCGGTTGCGCATCGGCATGTCCGACGACCTGGCGCTGACCCGGCTGCCGCAGATCCTGCGCGACTTCCGCGCGGAGAACCCGCGGGTGGACCTGGAGCTGAGGGTCGACCAGTCCGGGACCCTGCACCGCCGCCTGGAGAACGACCGCCTGGACATCTTCATCGGCAAGCACCCCCGCGGCTCGGGGGAGGGTCAGCTCGTCAAGCGGGAGCGGCTGGTGTGGGTGGGCAACCCCTCCACCCGCCTGGACCCGGCGCAACCGGTGCCGCTGGTCGTCTACCCCGCACCCACGCTCAGCGGCAGCGCCATGCAGGAGGCGCTGGAGAGGGCCGGGCTCGGCTACCGCAGCGCGTGCGTGTGCCGCGGGGTCAACGGCCTGATCGCCGCCGTCGCCGCGGGCATCGGCGTGTCGTGCCTGGCGAGCTCCCTGGTGCCGGTGCAGCTGACGCGGCTGGGCCCGCAGCACCGGCTGCCGGAGCTGGGGCAGATCGACCTGGTCCTGCTGACGAACCCCCGCACGGCCGACCGGCCGGCGTCGCGGGCGCTGGCGGCGGCGGTCCTGTCCAGCGGCCCGCGCGGCCTCAGCCCCTCGGCGCCGTGAGCGTCCCGCGCGGCCGCCGCGCGCGCCGACTACGGTCGGGCGGGTGTCCCGCCTCCGACGTGCCCTGACCCTGGACCCGGTGCGCAGCGAGAAGGCCGGGCGGCACCTGACCACGTTCGTGGTGACGGCGGTGTCCACCATCCTGCTGACGCGGCTGTTCCTCGCGCTGACGGGGTACCCGCAGATCGGCGGGGACACCGGCCTGCACGTGGCGCACGTCCTGCCCGGCGGGCTGCTCATGCTCGCCGCGGTGGCGGTGCAGCTCAGCTACGTGGGCCGGGCGCCGCGCCCCGTGGCGGCGCTGCTGGGCGGTGCGGGCTTCGGCCTGTTCATCGACGAGGTCGGCAAGTTCGTCACCGCCGACAACGACTACTTCTACGAGCCCGCCGTGGCGATCATGTACGTGGTGTTCGTGGCGCTCGTCGTGGGCTCGGGGCGGTGGCGCGCGCACCACCCCCTCGACGAGGACGAGGAGGTCGCCAACGCCGCGCACGTCCTCGTGGACGGCATCGCCGGCCACCTGCCGCGGCGGCGGCGCGAGGAGGTGCTGCGCACCCTGGAGCGCCTCGACGGGCACTTCGCCGCGCGGGAGCTGCACGGCCTGCTGTCGCGCGTGGAACCGTCCCCGACGGCGGTGCCGCACCGGCTGGAGAACCTGTGGGCGCGCGTCGGCGAGCTGTTCGACCGGCTGGCGACCACCCGGTGGGCGCTGCCGCTCATGGGTGCGTGCCTGCTGCTGCAGGCGGCGGGCGCCGCGCTCGTCGCCACGGGGCTGTGGGCCGAGCACGGCGGCGCAGGCGTCTCCTTCGTCGGCGTGCTCGCCGGGGGCGCGGTGGCGGTGGCGTTCGCGCTCACCGGGCTGGCGCGGGCCCCCCGCGCGGGGCGACGGGCGGCGGTGGAGTCGTTCGAGCGCTCGGCGCTGACCTCGCTGCTGGTGACGCAGGTGTTCCTGTTCGCCGCCTCTCAGTTCGCGGCGCTCGCGGGCCTGGCGGTCGCCCTGGTGCTGCTGGGGCTGGTGGAGGCCGACCTGGAACGGGTGCGCGCCCGCACCGGCGGCTGAGGCGCCGGTCAGCGCTCCCACAGCTCCACGCGCACCGCGCCGTGGTCGGCGGCGAACGTCGGCTCCCGCCCGGCGCGGGCGGGCTCCACCCACGAGGCGAACACCTCCTCCCAGGGGTCGTTCAGCACGAGCCCGACCAGCCACACCCGCTCGTGAGCGGCGAGCGCCGCGGCGCGCTCGCCGTCGGGCAGGTCGTCGCCGCCGATGGAGACGCTGACG
This sequence comes from Kineococcus esterisolvens, assembly GCF_050871405.1. NCBI lineage: Bacteria > Bacillati > Actinomycetota > Actinomycetes > Kineosporiales > Kineosporiaceae > Kineococcus > Kineococcus esterisolvens. Next base: position 43,951 of record NZ_JBJLRI010000019.1, on the reverse strand, counting down.
TCGGTGTCGCGCGCCAGGAGCGCGTCGTCCAGGGGGGTGCCGGCGGGCAGGTAGTACCGCACGTGCGGGCGGGTGGTGTTGCCGAGGAAGACCACGGCGTCGCCGGGGCGGGCGCGCTCGGTGAGGACCGCGACGGCGGAGGGCACGTCGTCGGTGACGTAGGGGCGCTGGCGGGTCTGCACGAGGTGCGCGGCCTGCCCGAGGGCGATGGTGCCCGCCGCGAGCACGGCGACGGCCGCCCGCGCCGAGGGCGTGCGCAGCCGCCGCGACAGCGCACCGGCCCCGGCGCCGGCGAGCACGGCGAGGGCGGGTGCGGTGGCACCGGCGTACCGCGCGGCGAACAGCTGGCCGCCGGCCGCGGAGGCGACGAGGGCGGTCACGGGGGCCAGCGCCCAGGCGAGCACGAGCAGCAGGGCGGGCCGGTCGTGGCGCAGGTGCACCAGGCCCGCGGTGCACAGCACGGCGAGGGCCATGACGGCCAGGGCGCTGCCGGCGTACGCCGAGGACAGCCCGAGGGTGCGCTGCAGCAGCGGGAAGTCCTCGCCGATGCGGCCGGGGGCCTGGGTGAAGCCGACGGCGAGCATCGCCAGGGTCGCCGCCGCGGCGGGCAGCGACCCCAGCAGCACCCGGCGGCGGCGCGCGCGGCCGGGCCGCGCCAGCGCCACCGCGAGCAGGGCGGCCACCGCGGGGGCGCCGGTGATGACGTGCAGGGCCGCGGCGAGCACCGACCCGGCGACCCACAGGACGAGCCAGCGGCGCCGCCGCTCCTCCCGGTCGCGCAGCAGCCCGTACGCGGTGGCGGTCACGCACGCCAGCACCACCGGGTAGGGGCGCGCCTCCTGGCTGTGGTCGACCACCACGGGCGTCAGGGCGAACGCGGTGCCGGCGACGACCCCGGCGACGCCGTGGGCTCCCGCGGGCGCACCGGGGCGCAGCAGGCGGGCGGCGACCAGCCCAGCGAGGGCGGCGGTGAGCACGGTGGCGGCCGCCCCGGGCAGCCGCAGCCACGCCTCGTCCCGCGAGAGCAGCACCCACGGGTGCATCAGCGCGTACCAGGGGCCGAGGCCGGCGTCGGTGACGCGCAGGCCGCGCAGCATCACCGCCCAGCCGCGCTCGGCGGTGGCGAGGGTGTAGACCTCGTCGCGCCACAGGGGTTTGGCGTCGTAGCGCCAGGCGGTGACGGCGAGCGCCACGACGGCGGGCACGAGCCACGCCCACGGGCCGCCCCTCCCCCGGGAGGCCGGGCGGTCGCCACGGACCGCCTCCGCTCGTGCGCGCGTGCTGCCCGGCACCCGTCCTCCGCTCCTCGCGTCCACGGCGGCGACCGTCGCGGGAGCGCCGCCCCCGCAGCCAGTACCCGCCGCGGGTGCGCTCCAACCCGGCCGCGTCAGACCCGCCGCGCGAGGTGCGCCTCCCCCGCCCCGGCCCGGCCCGCCACCTCGGCCCCCGCCGGCGCGAGCGCGGCCACGGCCCGGGCGAACCGGGCCTCGACCTCCTCGTAGGTGGCCACGGCGGCCGGATCGGGCTCGATGCGCTCGACGACGGTGTGCGGGCGCTCCGCGTCGCGGAACGACCACGCGCCGAGCCCCGCGAAGGCGATGGTCGCCGCGCCCAGGGTCGCGGCCTGCTGGTCGACGCTGGTGCGCAGCAGCGGCACCGCGAGCACGTCGGCGTACACGCGGTTCCAGCCCCGGTGGCGTGCTCCCCCACCGGCCAGCAGCAGGTCGCCCCCGGTGCCGCTGAGGCTGCGCACGAGGTCGAGGCTGCGGCGCAGCGCGAAGGCGATGCCTTCCATCGCGGCGCGCGCCACGTCGGCGCGCCCGGTGGCCAGGGTGAGCCCGACGAGTGCTCCACGGGCGCTGGAACCGCCCTCCAGGGGCGTGCCGCCGGCCAGCATGGGCAGGAACAGGGTCCCGGAGGCACCGGCGGGTGCACCCGCGCCGAGGTCGAGGAACTGCTCGACCTCGAGGTCCGGGGCGACCGTCTCGCGCAGCCAGGCCAGGGCGGTGCCGCTGCTGAAGGTGGACAGGGCGCTGATGAACAACCCGGGCACGGCGTGCCGGAAGACGTAGGGGCGGGCGGCGACGTCGAGGACGGGACGCGGGGACGTGGTGGTGATCCAGCTGGAGGACCCCAGGGAGGCGTAGGTGCGTCCGGCGGTGGTGCCGAGGGACCCCAGGGCCATGCAGGCGTTGTCGACGGCTCCGGTGGCCACGGGGGTCCCGGCCGGCAGGCCGAGCGCCGACGCAGCCTCCCGGGTGAGCGTCCCGACCGGCTCGAAGGCCTCGCGGGGCTCGGGCAGCAGGGCGCGGTCCAGCCCCGCCGCCGCCAGCAGCTCGTCGTCGTAGCGACCACCGACCAGGTCGTAGGCACCGCTGCCGGACGCGTGGGAGTGGTCGGTGGCGACCTCACCGGTGAGCAGGAGGTTGACGTAGTCCTTGGCGCCGAGCAGGTGGCGCGTGCGCGACCACCGCTCGGGGTCCTCCCGGCGCAGGCAGCCGGCCTTGAACGACGGGTACAGCCCGGCGGGGAACCCGTTGCCGGTGCGCAGGTACCAGTCCTGCTCGGGCAGGTCGGTGAACACCTGCCGGGCGAAGGCCTCGCCGCGCGCGTCGGACCAGACGGGCGTGCTGGTGCTGAGCAGCTGGAGCCGGTGGTCCAGCTGGACCACCCCCAGGCTCTGCCCGGACAGGGCGACGGAGCGCACCCGGCGGGCGCGGGAGGGGTCGGCGCCGAGGAGGGTGCGGCTGGTGGAGACCACGGCCCGCCACCAGTCCGCCGGTCGCTGCTCGTCACGGCCCGGTGCGGGGTGGGTCGTCTCGTAGGCGGCGACGGCGTGGTCGGTGCAGGTCCCGTCCGCCGCCCACAACGCCGCCTTGCAGCTCCCGGTGCCGAGGTCGAACGCGAGCACCAGGTCCTGTTCGTCCATGCCGCCGGATCTCCTCACTGACGCTGCGGTGGGCCCGGTCCGCCACCGGCGACGCTACCCAGCGGGCGACCGCGCGGACAACGCTCCCGCGGCGCCGGGTGCGCCGGGGCCGGTCCTCAGGACGTCGGCGCCGGGGGTGCGGGCGGGGCACCGGGACGGTCGTCGCGGGCCAGGTCGCTGAGGACGTCGAACGCCGGGCCGCGCGTCGGGATGTCCACGTCGAAGACCTCGGCGATGACCCGCGTCCAGCCGTGGATGAAGTACTCCCAGCCGTCGTGGCAGCGGACCGCGCGCTCACCGGCCTGCCGGCGGGCCTGCCGCAGGAACTGCAGGTCACCCCGGTAGTTCAGGTCCCAGGCGACGGCGCGCTCGGGGAGGAGCGCGTGATCGCCGATCGGTGAACCCGGGCGGTCCTTGCCCAGGCCGGTGGCGTTGACGACCAGCGCGCCCGGCTCCAGCCCCTCGAGGAGCCGGTCGGTGTCGGAGGCGCTGCCGACCAGTTCACCGCGCAGGTCCACGCTGGTTCCCCACTGCCGGTGCAGGTCCAGCAGGTGGGCGAGCCTGCGGGGGTCGCGGTCGGTGACCGTGATGCGCTGCGGCCGGTCGTCCCCGGCCGCCGGCCGGGTGAGGTACCAGGTGATCGCCACGCTGGACCCCCCGGCCCCCATGACGAGGGCCGAGCGCCCCCGCTCGCGCCAGTACCCCGGGGGCAGGATCGCGTCGAGGGCGAGGCCGCTGGAGACGGGGTCCTTGGCGGAGGCCAGCAACCGCCCGCTGCGCTTGGAGAGGCAGCTCGTCTCGGCCATGAGACCGGCGAAGCGGTCGGTGACGTCGAACAGGTCGCGGCAGGCCCGGTACAGGTCCAGCTTGTGGGTGGTCACCAGGGCACCGCGGCTGAGGGGGTCGTCGCGGATGAACTCCACCACCCGCCGGTACTCCTGGTCCGGGGCGTGCAGCGGGAGGTCGACGCCGTTGAGCCCGGCCTCGTGCAGGCCGAGCGAGGCGGCCCAGCGCGGGAACACGCGCACGATGGAGGAGCTCCCGGTGGTGACGCCGATGAAGTGCAGCGTCGGGCCGGACGCCGGCGACAGCACCGGCCGGACGGGGGTGGTCGCGGTCACCGCGGTCCTCCGGAACCCCGGGCCGCGGCCGCGACGGCGACGGCGGTGGTGGCGTTCATGCCGAACCGGCCGGCTCCCGCGCGGACCATGGCGCGCACCGTCGTCAGGTCGCGCACCCCGCCCGCGGCCTTGACCGCGGCCCGTCCCCGCGCCCGGGCGGCGATCAACTCGACCTGGTCCACCGTGGTCGGCACACCGCTCCAGCCGGTTCCCGTCTTGATCCACGGGACACCGGCCTCCAGCGCGCAGTCGACGCCGGCGCGGACCTGGTCGTCGTCCAGGCGGCCGACCTCGAGGATGGCCCGCAGCGGGACCGCACCGCCGACGACCTCGGCGACGGCGCGCAGTTCGTCGGTGACGTAGCGCAGCTCCCCGCTGCGCAACCGGCCGACGGCGACGACGACGTCCAGCTCCCCGACGCCCGCGCGCAGCAGTTCCGCCGCCTCGGCGACCTTCGTCGCGGTGGTGGACCCACCGCTGGGGAAACCCACCGGGGAACCGACGAGGGTTCCCGACCCGTCGAGCAGCTCGTGCAGCACGGGGACCCAGCAGGGCAGCACGTGGGCGCTGACGAAACCGTGCTCGCGGGCCGCCGCGGCGAGGTGCTCCACGTCGGCGCGGGTGTGCTCGGCCTGCACGCAGCTGATGTCGACGTGCCGGGGGAGCTCGTCCAGGAACTCCTGCACGGGGTCTGCGACGGGTGCTGGCGCGACGGCGGGCTCAGCCACGGCGGTACCCCCGGTGGTCGGGGTTCGGCTCGCACACCCAGCCTCGTGGCGACTCCACCACGAGCTGGGCCATGCCACCGGCGCGCTCGATGATCCCGTAGTCCTGACCGGCGTCGGCCGGGTAGCAGAACAGGGTCTGCAGCGGTTCGGAGCCGGTGTTGACGCTGCGGTGGACCCACCCGCCGGGGACGTGCACGGCCCGCCCGGCGGACAGGGGCAGCGCCCTGCTGCGCCCGTCCAGCGAGTCCATGAGCAGGACGCCCTGCCCGGCGATGCCGAAGTACAGCTCGGCCGCCTCGGCGTGCTCGTGCAGGTGCCCGCGGGTCATCGCGAACTCCCGGCCGACGCGCCCCGGGCGCAGGACGCTGAGCCCGACGCTCAGGGCGCCGTCGCCGTGCTCGACGGTGCTGGTGTCCACCCAGTACACCGGTGAGCCGTCGTCGCGGGCCAGCCGCCGCCGGTAGGCCCCCTCGTCGCGGTACGCACCGGCGAGGTCGGCGAGCCGCTTCTCGTAGCGACGGCCCGTCCCCGCCATCGCACCGGTCACGACGTCGACGGTCAGCGCCGCCGGTTCGGCGAGGGTTCGTGCGTCTGCGCACATGGGGTCTCCTGAGGTCGCATGCCGTACGACGACGGCCCGATTACGTAGTGAAACTACAACGGTCGACGGAGAAGCCGCAACGCTTTCGTGCATCCGACGCTCATCGCCCCGAACCGAGACCCCGCTCGGTAGGAAGACTACGGAGCGGGGTCCGCGTCGCGGCTCACCGCACCCAGGTCAGCCAGCGCGCGGGGTTGTCCCGCAGCACGGCGTCCACGGCGGCGGCACCCACCGCCAGCTGCAGGCGGGGCACGAACCTCTCCCCCAGGTAGGCCAGCCCGGGCATGCCGCCGTACGCGACGTAGCGGCTGCGCCGGGCCACGTCCCCGCCGAGCAGCACCCGGGCACCCGCGCCCGCCTCGACCACCCGGGACAGGCAGTCCAGCAGGACGGAGTCCGGGTGGGTCCGGTGCCGCGCCGCCCCGTCGTAGCCCAGGTAGGCACCGCGCTCGGCCAGCGACACGTGCAGCCCCGGATCGGGGTTGCGGTCCACGTGCGCCAGCGCCACCCGCGCCGGCGCGACCCCCGCCGCCCCCAGGAGGTCGAGCACCTCGTGAGCGGCGCTGCCGTGCTCCAGGTGCACCACCACCGGCGCTCCCGTCCGCTCGTGCGCGGCGGCCACCGCTTCCACGACCCGGTGGGCGAAACCGTCGATGCGCCAGTAGTCGATGCCCACCTTCAGCACGCCGGCGCGCACCGCACCGGCCGGTTCCCCCGCCCCCTGCGCCCCGCCGTGCAGGTCCTCCGCCGCACCCTCCACCAGGTCGGTGGTGAACCTGCGCGCCAGCACCGCGCTCGGCGCCGCCGGCACCGGGTGCCCCGGGGGGTAGTGCGCGCTGCGGTGCGCACCCGTGGTCAGCACCACCGCGAGGCCGCTGGCCCGGCTGATGCGTGCCACACCCGGCGCATCGCGCCCCAGCCCGAGCGGCGTCGCGTCCACGACAGCCTCGAAACCGCTGCGGCGCAACAGCACCGCCTCGCGGCCGCTGAGCTCCTCGTCGTCCAGGTCCTCACCGGGCAGCAGCGGGCTGCGCTGGAAGAAGTGCTCGTGGTAGTCCACCCGGCCCAGGTCGCCCGCCGGGACGTCGCCCAGCACCGTTCGGACGGTCCCCGCGGCGTGCGCGGCGCCGGGAGGCCCCGTCACCTCGGCACGGCCCGGGCGGACTCGCGCACCCGGTGCTGCGGCTCGCCCCCGGCGAGCACGGCCAGCAGGTCGTCGGTGGCCGTGCGCCCCATGGCGTCGACGCTCTCGCGCGTCTGCGCCCCCAGGTGCGGGGTGACGACCACCCGGTCGGCCAGGTCCTCCGCCAGCAGGGGCGAACGCCGGGTCCCCGTCGCCTCCACGGCCAGCGTGTCGGCTGCGAAGGCGCTCAACCGCCCCGAGCGCAGCGACTCGGCAGCGGCCTGCTCGTCGACCAGGTCCGCACGGGCGGTGTTCACCAGCAGGAGGGGCCGTCGGCTGCGCTCCAGCCAGGAGCGGTCGACGAGGCACTGCCCGCCGGGAGCGTGCAGCGTGACCACGTCGGCCTCCACCGCCATGCGTTCCGTGCCGCAGGCGGTCACCGCGCCGAACACGGGGTCGTCGGGCGGCAGCCACGGGTCGTGGCCGAGCAGGCGGCAGCCGAAACCCCTCAGCAGCTGCGTCACGCCGCGGCCGACGCGCCCCAGGCCCACGACCCCCACCGTGAGGGCGGACAACTCCCGCCCCACCCGGGGGGACCAGTCCCCGGACCGCACCCGGCGGTCGGCGGCGGGCACACCGCGCAGCGCGGCCAGCAGCAGCGCGAGCGCGTGCTCCGCGACCGCTGCGGAGTTCGCGCCCGGGGTGTTGGTGACCACGACGCCGCGCGCCTGCGCGGCCGCCAGGTCGACCGCGTCGACCCCGACGCCGTACCGGGCCAGCACGCGCAGCGACGGTGCGGCGGCCAGGTGCTCAGCGGTCACCGGGCCGGTACCGGCGATCCAGCCGACGGCACGGGCGAGCAGGGGACGCAACTCCTCCAGCGAGTGCCGCGAACCAGCGCGCACCGGCCGGTACCCCTCCTGCCGCAGGCGCGCGAGCGGATCGAGAGCCCCGCTCCCGAAGGACCTGGCCGTCACGAGGACCACCGGGTCCTCGTCCTCATCCGGTGCGCGCGGGCCGTCGTGGACGGGGGACGTCATCGTCTGCCTCCTCGTTCCGTGGGGACCGGGACGGCCGCTCAGCGCGGGGCGGCCCCGTCGGTCACCGGGCCACCCGGCCCGGCCGTCTCGTCACGCCCGTCGAGGCGCTCGGGGGCGGTCCCCTCCGCTCCGTGGCGCATCCCGGCGAGCGCCGCCTTCATCCGGCGCACGGCGGTCTGCTGCTCCGGCGGGCGGCGCAGCGCCACTCCGGTCGCGAGGATGTCCACGACGACCAGCCCCGCCAGCCGGCTCGTGCTGGGCGTGTAGATGTCGGTGTCCTCGAAGGTGCGCGCGATCAGGGCGATGTCCGCCAGTCGCGACAGGGGGCTGGTGCGCCCGGTGAGCGAGACGACGGTCGAGCCGGCGCGGGCCGCCTCGCGGGCCACCGTGAGCGTCTGCTCGGTGTGGCCGGTGTTGGAGATCGCCACGGTCACGGTTCGCGGGCCGGCCATGGAGGCGGCGATGAACTGCTGGTGGAAGTCCACCGGCGCCTGGCAGGGGACCCCGAACAGCGGGAACTTCTGCTGGGCGTCCTGCGCGATGATCCCGCTGGCCCCGAAACCCACGAAGAGGATGTCACCGGCCCGCAGGATCGCCTGGACGGCCCGTTCCACGGCGTCCGGGTCCAGCGTCCGGCGCGCCCGGTCCAGGCTGGTGATGGTGTGGTCGAACAGCTTCTCGGTCAGGTCGGCGCTGCTGTCCCCGGCCCGGATGGACGAGTGGGTGATGGGCAGTCCCAGGGCCAGGGTCTGCGCCAACTCGATCTTGAAGTCCTGGAAGCTGTCGCAGCCGATGGACACGCAGAAACGCACCACCGTGGGTTCGCTGACCTGAGCGGTCTCGGCGAGGCCCGCCATCGTCAGCCCCAGCGCCGCGTCGGGGGCGGTGAGCACGACGTCGGCGACCTTGCGCTCGGACTTGCGCAGGGTCGGCAGTTCCCTGGTGATCCGCTCCAGGAGCGTGTCGGTCGCCTCGTCGGCCCCCGGGGACTGCTGCAAGGGGCTCTCCGGGGCGGTGGCGCTGCCCGGGAGCGCAGCGTTCGTGACGGTCACGGCCCCTCCTCATCGCGGTCCTGTTCTTGTAGTATCACTACAGAACTCTACCGACGCAAGGAGGCGCTGTGTACCGGGACCGGCTGGAACTGTCCGGGAGGGTCGCGGTGGTGACCGGGGGCGCGCGGGGCATCGGGCTCGCCGTGGTGACGGCGCTGCACGAGATGGGGTGTGCCGTGGTCGTCGCGGACGTCCTCGACGAGGCGGGGGAACGGAGCGCCGCGTCCTTCCGCTCCGGCCCTGCGGTCTCCTACCGGCACCTCGACGTTACCGACGCGGCCGCGGTCGCGGGTTTCTTCTCCGGAGTGGCCGCCGAGCACGGCCGGCTCGACGTGCTCGTGACGTCCGCCGGCATCGCGAACCACCAGCCGTCGCTGCAACTGCCGCGCGAGGCCTGGGAACGGGTCCTCGCGGTCAACGCCACCGGGACCTTCTGGTGCGCGCGCGAAGCGCTGCGGCACATGCGCAGCGGTGCGTCCGTCGTGGCGATCGGATCGATGTCCGGGGAGATCGCGAACGCGCCGCAGCGGCAGGCTGCGTACAACGCGTCCAAGGGAGCGGTCCACCTCGCGGTGAAATCCCTGGCCGTCGAGTTCGCGGGCACGGGGATCCGCGTCAACGCCGTCGCTCCGGGGTACGTGGGCACGGAACTCACCCGGGAGGGGATCGACCCCGAGTGGCTCGCCGAGTGGGAACGCCGCACGCCCCTGGCGCGGCTGGCGCGTCCCGAGGAGGTCGCGTCGGTCGTGGCGTTCCTGGCCTCGGACGCCGCCTCCTACGTCACCGGCTCCGTCGTGGCCGTGGACGGCGGCTACACCGCCTGGTGAGGCGCTCCACCCGCCGGCACCGCCGCCGCGGGCACGCGCGCCCGCACCCGGTGACGACCCGCGGGCAGGTCCTCGCGGACGTCACCGAGCACGAGCAGCGCCGTCGCCCCCGCGGGCACCTCGACCTCGGCCCGCACGTCGTCGCCGTCGCGCTCCCAGGACACCGACACCGGGCCGCGCGGGGTCAGGACGCGACCGCGCGCCCACGTCAGCGCCAGCGGCGCCGGTCGCACCAGCGCACGGCGCCACCCCGGGCTCAGCGGCCGCAGGCCGGCCACGTGGTGGAACAGCCAGTCGTCCAGGGTGCCCAGGAAGTAGTGCCCCCGCGAGCGCGACTCCGGCTTCCAGTGCTCCCACAGCGACGTGGCCCCCTGCTCGAGCCAGAAACCCCAGCTGGGGAACGTGGTCTGCTCCGCGAGGGCCAGCGCCAGCGCTGGGTGGCCGTGGCGGGTGAGGACCGGCAGCAGCCACTTGGTGGCCAGCGCGCCCGTGTCCAGGTGGACCCGCCTGCGCAGGACGTCGGCCGCCAGCCCGGCGACGACGCGGTCGGCGAGCCCGCCGCCCACCAGTCCCAGCGCCACCGCGAGGACGGCGTGCGACTGGCGGTGACCGTCCTCGCCGGCCCCGCGCACGACGCCCGCGACGGGGTCGACGAAGGCGCGGTGGAACGCCCGGCGCACGGCTGCGGCCGCGCTGCGCCACTCGGCCGCCGGGCGGCCCACCACGGGGGCGGCGCGCGCCAGGGTGTCCAGGACCGCGAAGAGGAAGGCGGTGGCGCTGACGCGCAGGTCCTCGTCCGGGTTGCCGCCGCCGGCGTCGGTGCCGGGTGCCACCCAGTCCCCCAGCGTGGTGCTCGCGATGCCCCCGGGTGAGCGCGCGAGCTCGGCGCGCGCGTACGCGGTCATCGCCTCCCAGTTCCCGCGCAGGACGCGGGTGTCCCCGGTGGCCTCGTGGATCCACCAGGGGACCAGCACGAGCGCCGCGTGCCAGGGCGGCGCCGGTGACCAGTCCACGGACCAGCCGCCGTGCGGGGCGATGACCTGCGGCACGGCGCCCCCGTGGCGGGAGTCGGCGATGTCGGTGACCCACTTCGCCAGCAGCTCGTGGGCGTCGAGGTTGAGCAGCATGAGCTGGGCGCCGAGCATGCCGTCCCCCGTCCACCCGTTCTTCTCGTACTGCGGGGTGTCGGTGGGGATGCCGTGCAGGTTGTTCAGGACCGTGTCCACGGTCAGCTCGTGCAGGCGGGTGAGCAGCGGGCTGGAGCAGGCGAAGTCCCCGGTGCGCGCCACGAGCGTGCGCACGACCTCGGCGTGGACCTCCGGCCGCTCGTCGGCGCGGGCGGCCACGTGCTGGAACCCCTGGTAGGTGAAGCGCGGGTGCCAGGAGAGGGGGTCGCCGTCGAGCAGCAGCTCGTGGCGCTGGAAGCGCCCGGCGTAGTACCCCTTCTCGTCCCGGACGTCGGGCACCCCGTCCGGGCCCAGCCGCTCCGCGTGCTCCAGCACCACGCACCGCCCCGCCGCGCCCCGCGCCCGGACCCGGACGCGGCCGGCGACGACGCGCGGGAAGCTGAACACCCACGTCCCCGGCGACACCTCGCGCACCCGTTCGGGCGGCAGGACCTCGGCCACGCCGATGGGCTGCTGGCGCTGGTGGACGAGGCGCCCGCGCGGGCCCGCGGCCACCCGGGCGGGCAGCCAGCCCGAGTCGTCGTGACCCGGCGCCCAGCAGCCGGGGCGTTCCGCCCGCGCGTCGTACGTCTCGCCGCCGTACAGGTCGTCGTAGCCGGTGGGTCCTGCGGTGGTGCGCCAGTTCTCGCCGGTCCCCACCACGCGGCGCCCTCCGGGGCCGTCGAGCACGAGCAGCAGCCGCAGGCACGGCTCGTCGTGCCAGGGCGCGGTGTGCCACTCCCACGTGTTGGCGGCGGCCATCCCGTAGAAGCCGCGCCCCAGTTCCGCGCCGAGCGCGTGCCTGCCGGGCCGGACGAGATCGCGGACGTCGCTGACGGTGTACTGCACGCGCTCGTCGTAGTCGGTGAAGCCCGGGCTGAGCTCGGACGGCTCCACGAGGGTGCCGTCGAGGTGGGTGCGCGCGTAGCCGCCCGCGGCGACCACGAGCCACGCCGCGCTCGGCGGGTGGTCGACGGTGAACTCGTGGCGCAGGAACGGTGCGGCACGCCCGTGCCCACCGATCCACCGGCTGGGCTCCCAGTCCTGCGGGTGCAGCACGCCCGTCACGAAGCTGGAGACCGCCGTGAGCTCGCCGCGGTCGGTGCCGACCCGCAGCGTCCACCGGTAGCGGGTCAGGGAGCGCAGCGGCGGGAGCGGGAGCTCGACGTCCACGCAGTCGTCGCCGGGCACGGCGCCGCTGTCGTGCACGAGCGCCCCGCCGCTGTGCAGCAGGATGCGCCAGGACCGCTGCCGCGGCGGCCGGTCCCCGGCCTCCAGCGACCAGCCGAAGCGCGGGGCAACGTCCACGCCGATCGGCTCGTGCCGGTGCTCCACCCTCAGCCGGGTGGCGCGGGCGTCCACCGGTGCCTCCGCGTGGAGCACGGGGCGTTCGGCGCGCCCGGGTGAGGTGGGGGTCATGGACAGGCACCGTAGCCAGCACGCCCCCTCGAGAGGTAGTAGGACTAGCACTTCGAGTCGCACGACTCACCCCGGGAGAGTCGTGTCGGCGCAGACCCTGGCGCTGAACCCGCTGATGTGTAGCATTGCTACCGGCATGGCCGCCGCGGCTTCACGGGGTCGCCGTGCGACCGCTGTCGACGACGATGGACCAGGAGGCCGGGACATGGCCGCAGACGTGCACCCGCCGAAGCTGGCCGGCGGGCAGGAACTCACCCCCGCCCGTCCCCGGGGCAGATCGCGCTGGCCCCGGCACGGTTCCGCCACCGCGTTCTGGCTCGCGGTCGCCCCGGCCGTCGCCGTCTTCGGCGTCTTCACGGTGTGGCCGATGCTGCAGGTGGTCGGCGCCAGCTTCACGAACTCCCGCGGGTTCGCGGGGACGGTCGACTTCACCGGGCTGGAGAACTACCGCACGATCTTCAGCGCCGACCCGACTCTGGTGAAGGCGGTGACGAACACGGCCGTCTACGCCTTCTTCAAGATCGTCGTCCAGACCGTCGCGGCGTTCCTCATCGCCGTCCTGCTGCACCGCCGCCTCCTGCTCGGCAACGCCTACCGGGCGATCTTCTTCGCGCCGATGGTCATCAGCCCCGTCGCGATCGTCTTCACGTGGAGCTTCATGTACGACCCCACCACGGGAACGATCAACCAGTTGCTGGCCGGTCTCGGGCTGGGCTTCCTGCAGCAGGACTGGCTGGGCGACTACGACCTCGCGCTCTACAGCGTCATCCTCGTGGACCTGTGGAGCGGGCTGGGGTTCAGCGTCGTCATCTTCCTGGCCGGCCTGAGCACCATCCCCGCGGAGATCCTGGAGGCGGCCCGCGTCGACGGGGCGCGGGCGTGGGGCACCGTGCGGCACATCACCCTCCCCCTCATGGCACCCACCATCGGCCTGGTGCTCGTGCTCGCGGTCAACGGCGCGCTGCGCGCCTTCGACACCGTCTACCTCATGACTCGAGGCGGCCCGGGGAACCAGACCCAGCTGTTCATGACGCAGGTCTTCTTCGAAGGGCTGGTGAAGAACAACTTCGGTTACGCGTCGGCGATGGCGGTCCTCGTCATCGTGCTGCTCGTCGGCATCGCCACCACTCAGAACAAGCTGAACCGCAGGATGGACGAGAGGATGGGGAACCGATGACGTGGTACCGCCTGACCAGGAACCTTCCGGTCAACGCCGTCCTGCTGGCCCTGTCCCTGCTGATGGTCTACCCGCTGGTCATCGTCGCGATCACCGCCTTCAAGACGAACGAGGAGGTCCTGCAGAACCCCACCGGGCTCCCGAACGCACCGACCCTCGAGAACTTCACCACCTCCTGGCGTGAAGCCGGGTTCAGCAACCTCTTCCTCAACTCCATCCTGCTGACCGTGACGAGCATGGTCATCGCCACGCTGGTGGCCGCCCTGGCCGCGTACGCGGTCGTCCGCCGGGCGACCCGGGTCGGTTCGGGTGTCTACCTGGTCCTGGCCGCCGGGATCTTCCTGCCCATGCAGCTGGCCCTGGTGCCGCAGTTCCGCGTGGTGCGTGAGCTCGGGCTGATCAACAGCTACGCCGGCGTCATCCTCCTCTACACCGCCGGCGCCATCCCCTTCGGCGTGTTCCTCATGGCCGCCTTCATGCGGCAGGTCCCCAAGGAGATCGTCGAGGCGGCGATCGTGGACGGCGTGGGCTACTTCCAGCTGTTCCGCTCGATCTTCCTCCCCCTGGCCCGCCCCGCCGTCGCCTCCTTCTGGGTCCTGCACGGCGTCGGCGTCTGGAACGACTACCTCGTCCCCCAGCTCATCCTGACCGATCCCGCCAAGCGGACCCTGACGACCGGGGTGCTGTACTTCAAGCAGCAGTACCTGGCGGACTGGGGGAACATCATGGCCGCCGTGGTCATCATGAGCCTGCCGGTGCTCGTGCTCTTCGTCCTGGCCCAGAAGCACTTCATCAGCGGCCTGTACGCCGGTGCCGTCAAGTGAGCACGGCGGGCGCGGAACCACCGCAGGACAGCCTGGACGAGGTCGAGCTGCGGCGGTGGCGCACGGCGCTCCTCGCCGGTGACGACGCGGTCGAGGCCGATCTCGCGGTCCCGCCCCGGCCGGTGAGCACAGTCGCGGCCGACCGGGCCCTCCCCGGGGCCACGGCGCCCGAGGTCAGCCTGGACGGGGAGTGGCTGCTGGCCGGAACCCCGCCCGCCCGGCAGTTCTCGATCGACGTGTGGACCGGGACGGCACCGCGGGGCCCGGGCGCACCGGCCCCCGTCACCTGGTTCCGGGAGGACACCGACCGCTCGGCGTGGGTGCGCGCCACCGTGCCGGGGACCGTCCAGGGCGCCCTGGTGGCCGCGGGCCTGATGGCCGACCCCCTCACCGGCTCGGCGGTGCACGACGAGCTGGTGGAGCACGGGCAGCCGCGGGAGTGGCCGTGGCACTTCCGGCGCACCCGGGTGGAGCAGCAGGAGTGGTGGTACGCGCGCCGCTTCACCGTGCCGGAGAACCTGCGCGGGCGGCGCCTGCGCCTGGTCTTCGACGGCGTCGACCACGAGGCCAGCGTCTACCTCAACGGGCAGCTGCTGCGCCGGCACGCCGGCGCCTACGGCGGCCCGGACGTGGACGTGACCGAGGCGCTGCGCGGGGACGGCGAGAACGAGCTGGTGGTGCGCGTCTCCCCCCCTCCCCGCGACTGGCACGGCGTCCTGAAGGCCTCCCCCGGCTGGGGCTGGCACTACGGGCACCTCATCCCCGTGGGGATCTGGCGGTCGGTGCGGCTGAGAGCCGTGCCCGACGTCGAACCGGCGCACCTGTTCGTGCGCACCACCGCCCTGGACGACGGCCGCGCGCGCGTGCGGGTCGAGGCCGACCTGCACGCGCACACCGCTGCCCGCGGCGCAGTGCCGTTGCAGGTGCTGCTGCGCCGCCCCGACGGGGGCGTGGACCAGGTGCGCCGCGCAGCGGTGGACCTGCCGGCGGGCCTGACGAGGATCGCCGTGGACCTCGACGTGCACGACCCCGCGCTGTGGTGGCCGCACGGCTACGGCGAGCAGCCCCTGCACCGGATGGAGCTGACCGTGGAGGGCACCACCGTCGAGACGTCCTTCGGCATCCGCACCGTGTCCACCGAGGCCCTGCCCGAGTGGAGCTCGCCGGAGTTCTACCGGTGGCGCTTCGTCGTCAACGGCAGGCCGCTCTTCCTGAAGGGGGCCAACTGGTGCTGGACGGACCCGCTCGCCCGTGAGCCGTTCGACCTCGACGCGCACCTGCTGGACCTGACCGTCCGGGCGAACCTGCAGCTGCTGCGCGCCTGGGGCGGTGGCATCGTCGAGCGCGACGAGTTCTACGACGAGTGCGACCGGCTGGGGGTCCTGGTCTGGCAGGAGTTCCCCCTCTGCTTCGGCCTGCCCGACGCGACCGGCACCGACCTGCGCGTCCTGGACGACCAGGTGCCGCGCATCGTGCGCCGGTTGCGCAACCACCCCTGCCTGCTGCTGTGGGGCGGTGGCAACGAGAACCCGGAGCCCGTCGCGGGCGACGACCCGATGCTGCTGGTGGGGCGCCGGGTCACCCAGCTCGACCCCTCGCGCCCGCACCACCGCACCGACCCCTGGGGCGGCAGCCGGCACAACTACCGCGTCTACCACGAGGGCGAGCCGATCGACACGGGGTACCGGGCGGTGGACGCCCCCGTCCTCGGCGAGTACGGCCTGTCCAGCCAGTGCGACCTGGGGAGCATGCGCCGCTTCGTGCCCCCGGAACTCCTGGACGTGTGGCCGCCGCCGCCCCACGGCGCGATCCTGCAGCACCAGGCGCAGTTCTCCCTGGTGGACCTGGTCAAGCAGCTGCGCTACGCCGACTACGGTCCGGTCCGCGGCTGGGAGCAGATGGTCGAGTACAGCCAGCTCGCCCAGGGCGAGGCCCTGCGCTACGCCTCCGAGCTGGTCCGGGCGGGCAGCGGGACGCGCACGAGCGCCTACGTCCTCTACAAGGTCGGTGAGGTCTTCCCCGGCGCCTCCTGGTCGATCGTCGACTTCTACGGCGTGCCGAAGCGGTCGTACTACCGCATCGCGCAGTTCAGCAGGGCGGTGTGCGGGTTCGCGACTCCCGAGCACCTCGAGTGGCCGCCCGGATCCGTGTTCACGGCCGCCGTGCACGTCGCCAACGACACCCCGCACGACGCGCGGGCCCTTCGGCTGACCGCCACGGTCTTCGACGCGCACCTGCGGCCCGTCGCCTCGCGGCACGCCGTGCTGGACGTGGCCGCCGACGGCCGCGAGCAGCCCTTCGACGTCCGGGCCGAAGGTGTCACCGCGGACGTCTTCCTCCTCGCGGTGCGGCTCACCGGCGCCGGCGGGGAGCTGCTGTCGGACCAGTGGTACTGGTTCAACGCCCACCCGAAGAACACCTCGGTCCAGGACCTGGAGGCCCGGCCCGTGGACGACCTGTGGAACGAGCCGACGGAGCCGATGTTCGGCGCCTACGCCGAGGACCGGCGGGCACCGCTGCTGGAGCTGCCGCGCACCGCGCTGCGGGCCGAGCTGACCCGCGGGGAACTCGTGGTCCACAACACCGGTGCGGTCCCGGCCGTCAACGTGCTCGTCGACGGTTTCCCGCACGGGCCGGGGGCGTGGCTGGGCGACGACTCCGTCGGCCTCCTGCCCGGCGAGCGGCGCGGCATCCCCGTGCGCCTGCCCGGTGCGTGGCGCGGTGAGCTGCTGGTGCGGGCCTGGAACGCCGACCCCGTGGGTGCCGCGCTCCGGGACGGCGGGCTCTGACGCAGCGGCCCCCGCACCGTCCTCGGTGCGGGGGCCGCTGCCGGGTCACTCCCGGGTCGCTTCCGGATCACTCACGGGTCACTCGCGGGTCACTGCTGCGCCAGCACGTCCTCCATCGCCCGGTCGAGGCGCTGGAGCACCTCCTGCGTGCTCGCACGGCCGGCGATGAGGTCCTGCATCCCTCCCAGCAGGGGCTCCTGGATGCCGGGGTTCGGCGGGGTGACGAGCGACACGAACGTGCGCCCCTCCCAGGCGGCCTGCATGTCCGGGTACAGCGGGTCGAGGGCGGAGACGTCGATGCCCTCGCGGGTGGGGAAGGCCTTGACCTTGCCGAGGAAGCCGGTGTAGACGACCTCCTCGAAGAAGAAGTCGAGGAACTGCTCGGCGGCCTGCTGCCTGTCGTTGGTGGGGTTGATGCCGAACGACACCAGGTAGCTGCCCCACATGGGTGTCACCGGCTCGTCGGTCGTCGGGAAGTTCATGTACCCGACCGGCAGCTCCGCCTCCCTGGCGTTCGGCAGGATCCACGGCGCGGGGAACATCGCGGCCGTGCCCTGCAGGAACGCGGCCTGAGCGGCGGTCTGGTTCGTGCCCAGCGGGTTGGGCATGTAGTAGGGCACGAGCTCCTCGACGATGTCGAGCGACCTGGCCCACCCGGGGGTCCCGGAAAAGGTCGCCTCACCCGCCATGAGCTGCTCGTTGATGTCTGGGTTCTGCGAGAAGACGTTCTCGGCGGCCGCGTAGTACACCACGAACTGCGGCCACCAGTTGTCCTGGGCCGACATCGCCAGGGGGGTGATGCCCGCGTCGAGCAGCTTCTGGCAGGCCTCCCGGAAGCCCGAGTACGTCGTGGGCTCCTCGGTGATGCCCGCCCGGGCGAACAGGTCGGTGTTGTAGACGATGCCGTTGCCGGACTGGCTGATCGGCACGTAGTACGCCGCCTCCTCGTCCGGGGAGCCGCGGTGCGCCTCCTCCCGGGCGTCGGCGGTGAGCTGGTCGTAGAACGCCGCACCGGACAGGTCGGCGGCGAAGCCGTCCGAGATGAACTGCGCGAGGTTCTTCTGGTCGAAGCCGTAGATGTCGGGTCCGGCGCCACCGGCGAGGCGGGTCTTCAGCACCGTGTCGTAGTCGTTGGTGTTGACGAACTCCGCGTTGATCGTCACCCCCGGGTTCTGGTCCTGGTAGGCGGCGATGACGTCCTCGTAGGCCTTCTGCGCCTCGGTCCCGTCGCCCCACATGAGGAAGCTCAGCTCGTCCGGCCCGCTGCCGCTGCTGGAGGAGCAGCCGGCGAGCGCGGGGCCGGCGAGGAGTGCGGCGGGGAACGCGGAGAGGACCGCGCGGCGCGGCCAGGTGTCCATGGTTGCTCCTTGCTGATCGTCGTCGATAGCCCTGCAAGGAAGACCCGCTAGGGTCGTTCTATGTAGTCAAACTACACGAGAACCTGTTCGGGTACCAGGGTCTTCCACCGAGAGTCCTCGATGACCCCTCTTCAGGGGAACCAGCTGCCTCCCGGCAGTAGTCAAGCTACCGACGGGGCGTCCGCAGCGCCGATGACGACCACCGCCCCCCGTGCGGGCACCTCGAGGGGGCCGGCGAGCGGCACCCCCGCCGGCACACCGGTGCCCACGCGCACGACGAGGGGATCGGCCACGTCCTGCAGGTCCAGGTGCACCGTGCGCGGTGCGTCCTCGACGTTGACGACCACCACGCACCCGCCCCCCGGGCCCTCGGACCGCTCCCAGGCGGTGGCGGCCAGCCGGTGCGCGGACCCCGAGGCGTCGGTGACCGGGCGCTGCCCCAGGTACCGCCCGCGCCACAACCACGGCGCGAGGGCGCGGCGCACGTCGTCCACCGCCCGGGCGTAGGCGACCGTGCCGGGCGCGTCCGACGGGCGTCCCTTGAAGTGGAAGGGCTCCAGGCTCATGGCGTAGCCGTGCAGCAGGCACTGGTTCGCCGTGCCGCGGTCGTCGAACCCCGTGAGCGCCGTCATGAGGTGCACCCCCGGGCGCAGGACGCGCCCCAAGGGGACGTGCCGCTCGGAGGCGCTGCGGAAGTACGAGGAGTCGTAGTGCTCGAACTGCCCGTCGTAGCAGCCCTCGCCGACGACGACGAAGTCCTCGCGCACCTGCGCGGCCGCCCGCCGCAGGTCCTCGACGAAGTCGCCGTCCCAGTCGTACGCGGAGGCACCGGGACGGTGCCCGTGGTCCTCGGCGAAGCACAGCAGGGCGCGCCCGTGGTACAGCGACTCGTCCGCCAGCACGCCGGCCGCTCCCCACGCGGCCATCTCCGCCACCTCCCGGGCGAACTCCTCGCGCAGCTGCTGCGAGGAGAAGCACAGCGGCACGTAGGAGGGCGTGCTCATCCCGTAGCGCTTGCGGGAGGTGTGGTAGACCGGGCCGGGTTGCGCGTACGTCTGGCCGTTCTCGTCCAGGCAGGCGTGACGGGCGAGCCGCTCCCAGTGCGGTCCCGGGCGCTCGACCCACTGGTACTTCACGTAGAGCACGGCGGCGACGTCCAGCTCGTGCGCGCGCCGCAGGGCCCGGCGCAAACCCTCCTCACCACCCAGGCCCCGCGCCGGGCGGTGCACCGGCACCAGACCGTCCTGGCCCCCCTCGTTCCACCCCACGACCTGCACCGCCCCGATGCCGGCCGCGGCGCACTCCTCGACGATCCCGGTCAGGTCGTCGAAGTCGTACCGGGTCTCCCCCTCCGTCGAGCGCAGCTGCACCTGCAGCCACGAGCGGGGCTCGGCGAGCCAGCGCGCCGGGCTGGTGCGCGCCGGGCGCTGGGTCCTGCGGTAGGCCGCCAGACCGGCTGTCCAGTCGCCGCGGTGGGCGGCGACGACCACCGGCAGGACCGACAACCCCCCGTCGTCGCGCACCGCGGGGACCTGGACGGCGTCGAACGTCACCGCGGGCTCGCCGTCCAGGGGCTGCGCGCTGCGCAGCAGGCTGTCCCGGTAACCGGGCTCCAGGGACGCCCGCCAGCCGATGAACTCCGTGGTCGGCTCGGCGGGCTGGACGCTGAGGCCGCCGGAGGCGGCGGCGAGCACCACGAAGGGGGCGGTGGGGTTGCACACGACCTCGGGGCGCAGGTTGCCGCTGGCGTGGTCGGGGAAGACCGTCCCCCAGTAGGGGGCGTTGCTCTCGAACGCCGGCAGCAGCTCCACGACGCTGCCCTGGCTGTAGTCGCTCTTGTGCATCGTCAGGCGGCCGTCCGCCTCCGCGCGCAGGCCCCGCAGGCTGGGGAAGCGCACGGCCTCCACGAGCAGGCCGTCGACGGCGGCGTCGAGGGCCAGGTGCAGCGCGCCGCGGCCGTCGAGCCGCGCGGTGACCCGCAGGCTCGCGGCCAGGCGCTCACCGGCGCTCGTGACCAGACCGTCCCAGGTCAGCACGAGGGACCGGCCGTCCCCGGACGGCTCGGCGGACGACAACCGCTGCTCGCCGGTCGCCACCACCACGGTGCGGTCCCCGCCGCAGGGCACCTCGAGCACGAAGAGGGCGGGGTCGCGCGTCAGGCGCAGGCGATCCCCGAACGCGAGGTCGCGGATGCGGGTGATGCCCCCGCAGTGCGCGTCGAAGGTGACCTCCACCACCTCGTCGCGCAGGACGAGCGGCGCCGGGGCTGCGCTCGGGGCTGCGGTGGTGTCCGGGGTGCTGCGGGGGGTCGTCGTCTGCGTCACGGTCGGTCCTCTCCTGCTGGTCGCGGGGTGTGCTGCTCACGCGCTGCGGCGGGGTCCGGGACCGCACCGGTCCCGGGCCCCGCCGTGGTGCGGACGCGCCGGTCGCCTCAGGGAGCCCTGACGACGTCGACCGCGTCGACGAAGGCGGTGTTGTCGCCCTCGGTGGTGGTGGCGGCGAAGGTGATGGTGTGCGCTCCGGCGGGCAGCGCGAACGGCTCGGTCAGGTACTCCAGGTACTCCCCCGACGGCGGGGCGAAGGACCCCACCACCTCGTCGTCGACGAGGACGTCGAAGGTCTGCGGGCCGCCGAAACCGGTCCGGATCGCCGCCTCGAAGCGCACCTGGAAGGTCCCCTCGGGGAACAGCGCCTCCTGCTCGAAGCTGCCCGCCAGACCGGAGTCGGTCTTCAGGTAGGCGGTCCGCTCCCCCTCCGGGGCCGGGTGCGAGGGCACGAACGCCGAGTCGTTGTGCTGCACCCCCGCCCGTGCCGTGAAGGTCCAGCCGTTGACCATCGGCCCGTTGGCGGCGCTGCCCGTGGCCGGTCGCTCGAACCCGGCGTTGAACAGGGTGACCAGCGGCGGTTCCTGCGGGACGGTCGGGTTCCAGAAGCAGCGGTCCTGCTCACCCGGGTGCGGGTCCTCGCCGAAGGCCTCGGCGGTGCACTCCACGCCGTCGGTGAAGGTCCCGTAGGTGAAGGTCCGGCCGGAGCCGTAGGCGACGCTGGCGGTGCCCTTGAACTCGCAGCGGAAGCCGTCCTCGTAGGCGCAGAACCGGTAGCCGTCCGGGGCGTTCTGGACGTCGAGGACCTTGTACAGGCGGGACGTGGTGCCGGACGCCTCCAGGCCGTCGGCGAAGGCCTTCGCCCGGTACAGGCGCGTGGTGCCGGGGTCGAGGAACACCGGCCCGGTGTAGGGGGTCGACTCCTGCGTGGGTTCGCTGCCGTCGGTGGTGTAGCGGATCTGCGCGCCCGGTGTGCCGGTCGTCATCGTCACCGCCTCCACGGAGTCGTACTGACCCGGCGGCAGGCTGAGCACCGGGGCGTCCACCCGGCCCGCGACGGGAGCGGGGGTGACGGTGAGGCGGGCGATGCCGTAGGCGTCCGGGTCCTTCACGCTCTCGGCCCGGAGGGCGACCGTCCGCTCGGTGTCCACGTCGGGGGCCGTGTAGACACCGCGGCGGTCGACCGTGCCGCCGCCGGTCCCCAGGACGCTCCAGCGCACCCCGCCCCGCCCGTCGACGAGTTCGGCGCTCAGCCGCGTGGAGCTGCCGCCCTCGACGAACCCCTGGACCGGGTCGACGGCGACCTGGGTCGCGGGCGGCGCACTGGTGTAGACGGCGACCGTCCGCTCCGCGGGCAGCTCCGTGTCGGTGAAGGCCCCGCGGCGGGTCGTCAACCGGCCGGTGGACGCCGGCAGGAGGGCGTTGGCCTCCACCTGGGGGTCGTCCTCGGCCACGAGGCGGGTGAACTTCTTCGGGACGCCGGCACCGTCGCCGAAGTCGACGGTGACGTCGCGCGCCTGACCGGGCGCGGTCTCCACCAGGACGGTGTACTCGCCGTCGCGGCGGAACGCGGTGGCGCGGACGTCGGGCGAGGAGGAGGTCGTGGCGAGGACCTCGCTGTGCGCGGGCACGTAGCGCATGAGCAGCCCCGCCTCGTAGAACGCCTCGCGCGGTTCGGGGCCCAGCACCAGGCTGTCCCAGAGGTTCCACTGGCCGTTGGTGTCGCCGTCGGGGTCGGCGGTCGTGGTGCCGTTGAGCTGCCACACGAGGTTCGCCCGCACGCCCTCCTGCGCGCTGCGGACGACGTAGTTGGCGTAACCGGTCTCCCAGGTGCTGACGTCCCCGGAGGTCCAGCCGAACTCCGAGAGGACCACCGGCTTGCCACCGGCGACGGCCTGGCGGTCCTCCACCGCCTGGGCCATGGCCTCGTAGGACTCGCCGTACAGGTGGAAGGAGTAGCTGTCGAAGACGTCGCCGGCGTTCTCCTCCATGTAGGCGGTCCAGTCGGCGGCACCGACCTCCTCCGGGCCCCAGATCTCCACCTGGTCGCGCAGACCCGCGCCCTGCAGGTGCTCGTGGACCGCGCGCGCCATGGCGGCGTAGTAGGCCTTCTCGTCCCGGCCACCGGCGTCGAAGTCCCAGCTGCCGTTGGGTTCGTTGTAGAACGTCAGGTACTTCACGTTGTCGTAGCCGCGCTGGCGGATCAGGTCGTCCAGCAGGGCCGCCGCGGAGGCGCCGTAGGCCTCCAGGTCCGCGGGCGCGGCGATCCACGGGTCCGCCCCGGAGACCCCGAACCAGTCGTGGACGCGTTCCCCGACCTTCCAGCCGAAGTTCAGCTCGACCTCCGTGCCGGCCTCGCGGAAGACGTCGAGGTAGCGGTGGACGGCCTGCATCTCCGGGCTGGTGAAGTCGTACCGGCCCTTCTCCAGCTCCATCCAGTCGATCTGGAACCACAGGCGCGCGACCTTCGGCCGCACCGTGAGGATGCGCTCGCGGTCCGCTTCCCAGGCGGCGTCGTCGTACCCCAGCCCGGTCGTGCCGGGCAGGAGGCTGAAGGGCATGACGTTGGCGCCGACGCCCAGGTAGTCCTGCTGGAGCACCAGGTCGGGGTCCACCGTCACCGTCACCGACGGGTCGTGCCCCCGGCCGGCGGTGGCGGCGGTGGCGGGGGCGGGCAGGCCGGTGCCGAGCAGGCCGGCGACCACGGTGGCGGTGGTCGCGATCGCCAGGGCGGACCGCCACCGGCTGCGGGCGGGTTCGGGTGGGGGGGTGGAAGGGGGCATGGGGTCGTTTCCTCCTCGTCGAGGACCACGGGAGCCCGACCGCGGGAAGCGTTGCCGGGCTGCGACCGGAGCCGGAACGGAAGCCGGCCGTGATGTACTTTTACTACATGTAGACCGGCGAATCGGTCAAGGAGGTCGACAGGATCTGGGTGTTTTCGCCTCGATCGACACCTAGGAGGTAGTTGAACTACCGCGAAGTGTTCTGCCGTGCCTGACGGGTGAAGAGGGCGCTGCGCTTCGACGCTGCTGCACCGGGTCCCGCCCCACCGCTCGGCTCAGGTGCTGCGCCCGGCCGCCGATGGGCCGTCGGGTCCCCGGTGCCGAACCGGTGGACCGACGACCCGACACCCGGGGGGGAACCACCTTGGCGCTCGTGCACGAGTCCCTGCTGGAGCGCGGCCTGAGCCGCGGCGCCGTCGGGCTGCTGCGCCTGGTGGCCTTCGGGATGGTCAGCGGCTCGTCGCTGGCCTCGGTGGGCACGGCCACCTCGCTGGCGCGCGTCCTGGTGCGCGGGGGTCGGGCCGCCGGGCGCCGCGCCCTGGAGCCGCGTGCCGGCCGGCGGTCGCTGCGCCGCGCCGGGCACCTGCGCGCGCTGCCGGGTCCGGCCCTGTCGGGGATCGTCGTGGACCGCCCGCAGCGGGTGTCCGCGCCGGCGTCCCCGGTGTCGCTGACGGTGTCCGACCGGCCGCGCCAGGGCACCGTGCAGCTGGTCCTGGGCCGGGAGCTGGACGACGCGGTGGAGTCGCTGGTCGTGGAGGTGCGCCGCGGCGACGGGCCCTGGCGCCCGGCCGGTGCGCCCCGGCCCGTGACCGGTGCGGGCGACCGGTTCGGGCTGCCCCGCCCCCAGGCGCCGGGCCGGTACGCGTACCGGGTGGCCTGCGCGCGGCACGGCGTGGTGTCCGAGAGCTGCACGGACGCCGTGAACGCCGTGGTCGTCCCGCCCGCGCCGCCCGCCTCCCTGGCCGTGACCGACGACCCCGGCGCCGGGGTGGTGGTGCTGGACCCGGGGCGCGAGCTGGACGCCGCGACCGAGTCGCCGGTCGTGGAGGTGCGCCGGGACGGCGGCGACTGGGTGCCGGTGCCCGCCACCGCGCTCCCCGGCGCGACCGGGACCCCGCTGCTCGAGGCGCCCCGCCCCACCGAGCCCGGCTCGTACGCCTACCGCGCCTCCGTCGCCGCGGGCGGCGCCTGCTCGCCGACGCGCACCGACCGGGCCCGCGTCGTGGTGGCCCCGGCGCACCTGGGAGCGCTGCACGTGGAGGACCTGCCCGTGCGGGGCCTGGTGCGGCTGACGCCGGGCCGCGCCGTCGACCTCGCTCGCGAGGAGCTGGTCGTGGAGGTGCGTCGCGGCCGGTCGTCGTGGGAGCGGGTCGCGGTGACGGGCTCGGGGCAGGTGGCGGTGCTCGACGTGCCGCGACCGGTCACCGCGGGCTCGTACACCTACCGGGCGAGCGTGCGCGTGGCCGGCGCCTGCTCCGACAAGCCGACCGCGACCGACCGCAAGGTCCTGGTGGCGCCGCGCTCGCCGGCGTGGCTGAAGGTGCGCGCCCCTCGCGCGGGCGCGGTGGAGTTCCTGCTGCACCCGGTCCCGGCCGAGCAGGAGACGGTCCTGCTGGAGGTGCGGCGGGGCGCGGGCCCGTGGCGGGCGGTGAGCCCGGCGCCGGTGCGCGACGCCTCGGACCCGGCCCGCTTCAGCGCGGCGGCGCCGGCGAGCGCCGGGCGCTACACCTACCGGGTGGCGGTGCGGGCGTTCGGCGCCACGTCGGCCCCGGTCACGGCGCAGACGGACTTCACGGTCGCCTGAGGCGACGGCGCCCCGACCGGGAACCCGCGCTCCCGTGACGGCCCGGTGACCCGGAGGCGGACCGGGGTCCGCGTCGACGCCGCCGACCCGGCCGCCGACGCGGCCGCGCAGCCCGGCGCGGAGACGGACCGAGCGCTCGAGGAAGCCGCGTGATCAGCGCCGCACCCCCTCCCGCCCCCGGCACCGGGGGCACCGAGGTGCAGCGACTGCTGGACCTCGCGCGCGTCCACCTGGGCACGGACATCGGGCGGGTCTCCCGGTTCGCCGAGGACCGCCAGGAGATCAGCGCGCTCAGCGGGGACGGGGCGGGCGTGCACGTCGCGGTGGGCGACGCTCCGCCGCTGCAGGAGTCGTTCTGCGTGCGGGTGCTCGCCGGGGACCTGCCTCCCGTGGTCCCCGACGCGCGCCGGGACCCGCGCACCCGCGACCTGGCCGTCACGGCGCGCATGGGCATCGGCTCCTACGTGGGCGCCCCCCTGCGCGACGCGGCGGGCGGGGTGCTGGGGATGCTGTGCTGCCTCGGCCGCGGTCCGGGCCCGCACCTGGGCCTGGACGCCGCCCGGTACCTGTCCCTGGTCGCCGACCTGGTCAGCGACCACCTCACCAGCCCCAGCGCGCTGCAGCAGCGCGCGGAGTCGGACACCCGCCGGGAGGTGCAGCGCGTCCTCGACACCGGCGAGGTGGACGTCGTGTTCCAGCCGGCGCTGCGCCTGGCCGACGGCACCCTCGCGGGGCACGAGGCGCTGGCGCGGTTCCGCTCCCCCGCCTTCCCGCGGCCCGACCTGGCGTTCGCGGCCGCCACCCGGGTGGGGCTGGGGGTGCCGCTGGAGCTGCTCGCGGCGCGCGCCGCCCTGGCGCAGCTGCACCGCCTGCCGGCGGGCACCGCCCTGAGCGTGAACTCCTCCGCCGAGGCGCTGGTGGACCCGGAGGCCCAGGAGGTGCTGCTGGACGCCGCGGAGGGGGCCCGCGAGGGCCGGGTGGTCGTCGCCGAGCTCACCGAGCACACCCGGGTCACCGACTACCCGGCCCTGGTGGCGGCCGCGCGGCGACTGCGCGCGGGCGGGGTGCGCATCGCCGTCGACGACGCCGGTGCCGGCTACGCCAGTTTCCGGCACATCCTGCAACTGCGCCCGGACGCCATCAAGGCCGACGTCAGCCCCGTGCGGGAGGTCGACGTCGACCCCGTGCGCCGGGCCCTGTTCCGCTCCCTGGTGGAGTTCGCCGCCGACGTCGGTGCGACCCTGCTCGCCGAGGGCGTGGAGCACGCGGCGGAGTCCGAGGCGCTGCGGGGGCTGGGCGTGGTGCTCGGGCAGGGGTTCCTGCACGGCAGACCCGGACCGCTGGCCGCACCCGCCGGCACCGGCGGGCACGGCGGGTGGTCCCGCACGGTCGTGCTGCCCGGCCCCGGACCCGCCCACCCGTCCCACCAGCGCCGCGGCCCCCTCCCCGGCTGACTCCCCGCCGGCTCCCCGCGGTGGCCGGATCAGCCGCGGGCGACCTCGGCGCGCTCGGTGCCGCGCACGACGAGCGCCCGCCAGGGCTTCGCGGTGTCCGCCTCGACGGTCGGCACGCCGTCGCGCCAGGTGGTGGTGAACGTCGCCGCGACCGCACCGGTGGTGTCCGGCACCGTCGTGGTCACGGTCGCGTCGCCCACCGGCGGGAAGAGCAGCAGTTCCACCCCGTCGGCGTAGTCGTAGTCGGGCCGGTCGTCCACCGCGCCGCGCGCCAGCGCCGCACCGGGGCGCACGAGCAGCGGCAGGCTGTCCGCCTCGTGCGTCTCGGTCCGCCAGGCCGGGCCGTGCACGACCTCACCGGTGAGCAGGTGCGTCCAGGGACCCTCCGGCACGTAGTAGGTGACCCGCCCGTCGGGCGACATGACGGGGGCGACGAGGAGGTCGGGGCCGAGGAAGTACTGCCGGTCCAGGAACGCCGCGGTGGGGTCACCGGGCAGTTCCAGCAGCGCCGGGCGCATCACCGGGGTTCCCGTCCCGTGCGCCTCGACGGCGGCCGCGTACAGGTACGGCATGAGCCGCATCTTCAGCTTCGTGTAGTCGCGCGCCGCGCGCACGGCCCGCTCGCCGAACACCCACGGCACCCGGTAGGAGGAGCTGCCGTGCAGCCTGCTGTGCGAGGACAGCAACCCGAACGTCAGCCACCGCGTGAACAGGTCGTCGTCGGGCTTGCCCTCGAACCCGCCGATGTCGTGGCTCCAGAAACCGAACCCGGACAGCCCCAGCGAGAGCCCGCCGCGCAGGCTCTCCGCCATCGACGGGTAGGTGGAGTCGCAGTCCCCGCCCCAGTGCACGGGGAACTGCTGCCCGCCGGCGGTGGCGGAGCGGGCGAAGAGGACGGCCTCGCCGCGGCCGCGGACCTCCTCGAGCAGCTCGAAGACGGTGCGGTTGTACAGCTGCGCGTAGTGGTTGTGCAGCCGCTCGGGGTCGGAGCCGTCGAAGGGCACGACGTCCAGCGGGATGCGCTCGCCGAAGTCGGTCTTCAGGCAGTCCACGCCGGAGGCGAGCAGGGGGCGCAGGCAGTCGGCGAACCAGGCGCGCGCGTCGGGGTTGGTGAAGTCGACCACGCCCATGCCGGGCTGCCACAGGTCCCACTGCCACACCGAGCCGTCGGTGCGGCGCAGCAGGTACCCGGCCTCGGCGGCCGGGCGGAACAGCGGGGACGCCTGCCCGATGTAGGGGTTGATCCAGGCGCTGACGTGCAGGCCGCGCTCGTGCAGCCGCTTGAGCATGCCCTCCGGGTCGGGGAAGACCTCGGGGTCCCACTCGAAGTCGCACCACTGGTACTCGCGCATCCAGAAGCAGTCGAAGTGGAACACGCTCAGCGGGATGTCCCGCTCGGCCATGCCGTCGATGAACGAGGTGATGGTGGCCTCGTCGTAGTCGGTGGTGAACGAGGTGGACAGCCACAGCCCGAACGACCACGCCGGCGGCAGCGCGGGGCGGCCGGTGAGCGCGGTGTACTTGGCCAGCACCTCCTTCGGCGTGGGGCCGTAGATCACCAGGTACTCCAGCTCCTGGCCCGGCACGCTGGCCTGCACGGTGCTGACGCTCTCGGACCCGACCTCGAACGACACCCTCCCGGGGTGGTTGACGAAGACCCCGTACCCGGCGTCGGAGAGGTAGAACGGGACGTTCTTGTACGCCTGCTCGGTGGCCGTCCCGCCGTCGGCCTGCCACACGTCGACGACCTGGCCGTTCTTGACGAACGGCGTGAACCGTTCCCCCAGTCCGTACACGTGCTCGCCGACGCCGAGGGCGAGCTGCACGACGGTGTGGTGCTCGCCGGCGTCGGTGGTGACGATGCCGGTGCCCTTGGCGCCGGCGGTGGTCAGCGGCCGGCCGTCCCCGCTGAACCGCAGCGCGAAGGGCGCCTCCGGGTCGGTGTCCAGCTCCAGCGCCAGGCGCCCGGAGGTGAACCGCACGAGCGACCCGTCGCGCTCGGCGCGGCCGGGGCTGACGTCGGCGGTGTTCAGCTCGAAGTCGGGGCCGCGGTGCACGCCGCCGGCGAAGTGGGTGGTGCGCACGGCGATGACGTCCTCGGCGGGCGCGGACCAGTCCAGCGTGAGCACCGGGCCCTTGAGGGTGTCGCCGCGGTGCCGGATGCGCTGCACGGGCGCGACGACCCGCACGGTGGAACCCCCGGTCTCCACCCGGCGGGCCTGAGCGGCCCACTGCGGGTGGACGCCGGGGCGGGAGAGCCAGTAACCGTCGGAGAACTTCACGCCTGGGCCTCCCGGCCACGGGCGGCGCGCTGCGCCGCGGTGAGCCGCTGGAACCAGCGGTAGCTGTCCTTGGGGGTGCGCACCTGCGTGTCGTAGTCGACGTGCACGATGCCGAAGCGCTGGTCGTACCCGAACGCCCACTCGAAGTTGTCCATGAGGGACCACACGTAGTACCCGCGCACGTCGGCGCCCTCCGCGATCTGCTCGGCGACGGCGGCGAGGTGGCCGGCGAGGTACTCCACGCGGTCGGTGTCGTGCACGACGCCGTCCTCGCCGACGACGTCGGCCTCCGCCGAGCCGTTCTCGGTGATCCACACCGGCGGGCAGTCGGGGTAGCGCTCGAACACCTCGGCGATCAGGCGGCCCAGCGAGGGCGGGTCGACGGGCCAGCCCATGGTCGTGTGCCGCAGCTCGGGACGCTCGACCTGGCGGGTGCCGACGTCCATGGCGGTGCGCTTCGCCGGGTCGGGTTCGTCGTGCGGGGCGTCGGCGACGACGGCGGGCGTGTAGTAGTTGATGCCGAGGAAGTCGATCGGGGCACCGATGACCTCCAGGTCGCCGTCGCGGCGGTAGGAGCCGTCGGCGAGCTCGCCCCAGGTGGCGCGCTCGGACTCGGGGTAGCGCCCGGCCAGCAGCGGTTCGGTCCACACGAGGTTGTGGTGGGTCAGGGCGCGCAGCGCCGCGGCGCGGTCGGCCTCGGAGTCGCTCGCGGGGGTGACCTGGTCGAGGTTCAGGGTGATGCCGACCTCGCGGGCGCCTGCCTCGCGCAGCTGCGCGACGGCCAGGCCGTGCCCGAGCAGCAGGTGGTGGGCGGCGGCCAGCGCCGGGGTGCCCTCCTGCGCACCGGGGGCGTGGTGGCCGTTCGCGTAGCCGAGGAACGCCGCGCACCACGGTTCGTTGAGGGTGATCCAGCGGGTGACGCGGTCGCCGAGGGCGTCGACGACGAGGCGGGAGTACTCCGCGAACCGGTGCGCGGTGTCGCGCTCGCGCCATCCGCCGGCGTCCTCCAGCTCCTGGGGCAGGTCCCAGTGGTAGAGGGTCACGGCCGGGTCGATCCCCCGGGACAGCAGCTCGTCGACCAGGCGGTCGTAGAAGCCGATCCCGGCGGGGTTCACCGGTCCGCGCCCGCCGGGCTGCACGCGCGGCCACGCGGTCGAGAACCGGTAGGAGTCCACGCCGAGGTCGGCCAGCAGGGCGACGTCCTCGCGGTAGCGGTGGTAGTGGTCGCAGGCCACGTCGCCGGTGGCGCCGCCGAGGGTCCGACCGGGGGTGCGGCTGAAGGTGTCCCAGATGGAGGGGGTGCGACCGTCCTCGGCGACGGCGCCCTCGATCTGGTAGCTGGCCGTCGCCGCGCCCAGCACGAAGCCGGGCGGGAACGTCGGAAGGTCGGGCGCGGTCACGGGTCCTCCTGGGGCGCGGTGGTCCGGGGGCGGTGCAGCAGCGCCCCGCCCGAACCCGTCGAAGCGCTTCGATGAGCTCGTCGCTGACGTTAGGTGCCCGTCCCCGCCCGGTCAAGGAGCCCGGCACACCCGCCGCGAGCGGTCCGCCGCCACCACCCGGGCGGTAGCGTCCCCGGCATGGCGATGACGCTGGAACAGCTGCGCGGTTTCGTGGCGGTCGCCGAGGAGCTGCACTTCGGCCGCGCCGCCGAGCGGCTGCGCATGACCCAGCCGCCGCTGAGCCGGCAGGTGCAGAAGCTGGAGCGCGCCGTCGGGGCGCAGCTGCTGGAGCGCGACAACCGCCGCGTGGAGCTGACCGCGGCGGGCGCGGCCTTCCTGGTGGAGGCGCGCCGCCTGCTCGCCCTGGCCGAGTCCGCACCCGTGACGGCGCGGCGGGTCTCGTCCGGCGCGCGCGGCCTGGTCCGCATCGGCTTCACCGCCGCGGCGGCCTACGGCCCGCTGGGGGCGCTGCTGAACACCGTGGGGCGCGAGCTGCCCGAGGTGGACCTGGACCTGCGCGAGACGGTGACCAGCGCCCAGCTGGACGCCCTGCGGCACGGCGAGCTGGACCTGGGGCTGGCCCGGCCCCCGTTCGACGCCGAGGAGTTCGGCTCGCGCTGCCTGCACCGCGAGCGGATGCTCGTGGCGCTGCCCGAGGGGCACCGGCTGGCCTCGCTGGAGCGCCCCGTGGGCGCCCGGGACCTGTCGGACGAACCGGTGGTCATGTACTCCCCCACCGAGGCGCGCTACTTCTACGACCTCGTCGTCTCCTCCGTGCCGGTGGTGCACGGCAACGTCGTGCACACGGTGGGGCAGGTGCTGACGATGCTGTGGCTGGTGGCCGCCGGGCGCGGCCTGGCGTTCGTGCCCGCGTCGGCGGCGCGGCTGGGGGTCCCGGGCGTGCAGCACGTGCCGCTGGCCACCGCCGAGCCGGAACCGGTGGAGCTGCACCTGCTGTGGGCGCGGGGTGCGCGCAACCCCGCGCTGCGCCGCGTGCTGGAGGTCCTGGAGGGCGAGGCCCCCTCCGCGTGATGCCTCCCGGGCATCCTGCGATGCGAAGAGAGTCCTGGACGGGCATCGACGGCGTTCGTACGGTGGCAGCACCCGTCGACGGAGACGCCTGCGCCGGTCTCCGCGCACCGACCGACCCGAGGACGCCCCCCATGCCGCAGCTCGCCCCCGCAGACCTCGCCGCCCGCCTGGGCTCGGGGCTGCTGTCCTTCCCCGTCACGCACTTCGACGACGAGCTGCGCTTCGACGAGACCCGCTACCGCGAGCACCTGGCCTGGCAGGCGTCGTTCGGCGTGGCGGGCCTGTTCGCCGGCGGCGGCACCGGCGAGGGGTTCTCGCTGACCTCCGCCGAGCACGAGCGGGTCGTGCGGGTCGCGGCCGAGGAGATCGGCGGGCGGGTCCCCGTGGTGGCCTCCGCCACCGGCGGCACCGCGCAGGCCGTCGAGCAGGCCAGGGCCGCCGAGGCCGCCGGTGCCGACGGGATCCTGCTGCTGCCGCCCTACCTCACCGAGGCGAGCCAGGCCGGGCTCGTCGAGCACGTCACCGCCGTGTGCGCGGCGACGAACCTCGGCGTCATCGCCTACAGCCGCGCCAACGCCGTGCTGGAGGACGTCACCGTCGAGCAGGTCGCCGACCGCAACCCGAACCTGATCGGGCTCAAGGACGGCGTCGGCAACATCGAGCGGATGACCCGCACCTACGCCCGCCTCGGCGACCGCCTGCTGTACGTGGGCGGCCTGCCCACCGCGGAGACGTTCGCGCTGCCGCTGCTGCAGCTGGGCGTCACCACGTACTCCTCGGCGATGTACAACTTCGTGCCCGGGTTCGCGCTGGAGTTCTTCGCCGCCGTGCGCGCCCAGGACCGCGTGGTGGTGTACCGGATGCTCAACGACTTCGTCATCCCGTACCTGGACATCCGCGACCGGCAGAAGGGCTACGCCGTCTCCATCGTCAAAGCGGGCCTGACCGCCGTCGGCCGGGACGGCGGCCGGGTGCGCCCGCCGCTGACGGACCTGCGCCCCTCCGAGCTGGCCGAGCTCACCGCCCTGATCGAGAAGGTCCAGCAGAGGTGACGACCGTGCCCCTCGAGCAGGACCTGCCCGTGCGCACCCCCACCGTCGCCGCCGTCGAGGTCGTGCCCGTCGCCGGGCACGACAGCGCGCTGCTGAACCTCAGCGGCGCCCACGCCCCGTACTTCACCCGCAACATCGCAATCGTCACCGACAGCTCCGGGAACACGGGGCTCGGCGAGGTGCCCGGCGGGGAGGCGATCCGCCGCACCGTCGCCGACGCCGGTGAACTGCTGGTCGGTCAGCCGATCGCGCAGTACGCGCGGCTGCTGGCGCGCGTGCAGCGCGAGTTCTCCGACCGCGACGCCGGCGGGCGCGGCCTGCAGACGTTCGACCTGCGCACCACCGTGCACGCCGTCACCGCCCTGGAGTCCGCGCTGCTGGACCTGCTCGGGCAGCACCTCGGCGTGCCGGTGGCCGAGCTGCTCGGCGAGGGGCAGCAGCGCGACGCCGTCCCGGTGCTCGGCTACCTGTTCCACGTCGCCGATGCGGAGGCGACCGGTCTGCCGTACGTCACCGAACCCGACCCGGCCGACGAGTGGGAGCGGCTGCGCCGCCGGCCCGCCCTGACCCCCGAGGCCGTCGTCACCCTGGCCGAGGCCGCGCAGGAGCGCTACGGGTTCGCCGACTTCAAGCTCAAGGGCGGGGTGTTCCCCGGCGAGCAGGAGGCGGAGGCGGTGCGCGCACTGGCCCGCCGGTTCCCCGAGGCGCGCATCACGCTCGACCCCAACGGCGCGTGGCTGCTGGAGGAGGCCGTCGCCCTGGGCCGCGAACTGCGCGACGTCCTCGCCTACGCCGAGGACCCCTGCGGCGCCGAGAGCGGTTTCTCCGGCCGCGAGACGATGGCGGAGTTCCGCCGCCGCACCGGCCTGATGACCGCCACCAACATGATCGCCACCGACTGGCGGCAGATGGCGCACGCCGTGCGCGCCAACGCCGTGGACATCCCGCTGGCCGACCCCCACTTCTGGACGATGCGCGGTTCGGTGCGCGTCGCCCAGCTGTGCGACGACTTCGGGCTGACCTGGGGTTCGCACTCCAACAACCACTTCGACGTGTCGCTGGCGATGTTCACCCACGTCGGCGCCGCCGCACCCGGGGCGATCACCGCCCTGGACACCCACTGGATCTGGCAGGACGGCCAGAACCTCACCACCGAGCCGCTGCGCATCGAGGGCGGCGCGATCGAGGTGCCCCGCCGGCCCGGTCTGGGCGTGGAGCTGGACCTCGACGCCCTGAAGGCCGCCCACGAGCTGTACGTCGAGCACGGCCTGGGGGCCCGCGACGACGCCGCCGCGATGAGAACGATCGTGCCCGGCTGGACGTTCGACCCCAAGCGGCCCGCGCTGCAGCGCTGACCACCCGAACACCGAGGAGGAACCCCCGTGACCGACGTCGTCAGCACCGATCCCCGCACCGGCCAGGCCGTGGAGACCGTCGCCCCCGAGACGACCCCGCAGGAGGTCGCGGCGCTGTGCGAGGCCGCGCTGGCCGCCGCCCCCGCCCTGGAGGACCTCGGGCGCGAGCGCCGCGCCGCCCTCCTGGAGGCCCTCGCCGACGCGCTGGAGGCACGGCGGGAGGACGTCGTGGCCCTCGCCGACCGGGAGACAGCGCTCGGGCAGGGCCGCCTGAACGGCGAGCTGACCCGCACCACGTACCAGCTGCGGCTGTTCGGCGAGGTGCTGCGCGAGGGCTCCTACCTGGAGGCCACGATCGACCACGCCGGGGACACCCCCATGGGCCCGCGCCCGGACCTGCGCCGCATGCTGGTGGCGCTGGGGCCCGTGGCGGTGTTCGGGGCCAGCAACTTCCCGCTGGCGTTCTCGGTGCCCGGCGGCGACACCGCCTCGGCGCTGGCCGCCGGCTGCCCGGTGGTCGTCAAGGCGCACAGCTCGCACCCGGCGACCTCGCGGCTGTGCTTCGAGGTCATGTCGGCGGCGGCGCGGGAGTTCGGCGCCCCCGAGGGCACGTTGGGGATCGTCTTCGGCCAGCAGGCCGGCGCGGACCTCGTCGCCCACCCGGCGGTGCGCGCGGTCGGGTTCACCGGTTCGGTGACCGGCGGCAAGGCGCTGCTGCGCATCATCGAGGACCGCCCGGACCCGATCCCCTTCTTCGGCGAGCTGTCCAGCCTCAACCCCCTCGTCGTGACCCCGGCGGCCGCGGCCGAGCGCGGCGAGCAGATCGGCCGCGGCACCGTCGCCTCGTTCACCCTGGGCGCCGGGCAGTTCTGCACCAAGCCCGGCCTGCTGTTCGTGCCCTCGGGTCCCGACGGCGACGCGGTCGTGGAGGCCATGACCACCGCCGTGCGGGAGGCGTCGGCGCAGGTGCTCCTCAACGGCGGCATCGCCGCCTCCTACGAGCGCACCAGCGCCGAGCTGAGCGAGCAGGAGGGCGTCACGGCGCTCGCGCACGGCGCGCAGCCCGACGGCGAGGGCGGTTTCACGGCCGTGCCGCTGCTGCTGTCGACGACCGCGGTGGGGATGCCGCGCGCCGTCACCGAGGAGTGCTTCGGGCCGCTGAGCACCGTGGTGCGCTACGACGACGAGAAGCAGCTGCTGTCGGCGCTGGAGGAGGTGCCGTCCTCGCTGACGGCCACCGTGCACCGCGGCGAGGGTGAGACGGAATTGCCGGCGACGGTCGTGCGGGCGCTGCGCCCGGTGGCCGGCCGCATCCTGTTCGACGCCTACCCCACGGGGGTGGCGGTGTCGTGGGCGCAGCACCACGGCGGCCCGTGGCCGTCGACGAACTCCCAGCACACCTCGGTGGGCACCAGCGCGATCCGCCGGTTCCTGCGCCCGGTGACCTTCCAGGCCGTGCCGGTCGAGCTGCTGCCGCCGGAGCTGACCGACGGCTTCACCGGCATCCCCCGCCGCGTCGACGGGGTCCTGCGCACCACCCGGGGCTGAGTCCCGCCCCGGCCCGGCGGTGACCGGGAGGAGGAGCCCGCCGCCCGCCCCCCCGCCCCCCCCCCCCCCCCCCCCCCCCCCCCCCCCCCCCCCCCCCCCCCCCCCCCCCCCCCCCCCCCCCCCCCCCCCCCCCACGGCTCAGAGCACGGCACGCCGCCGCCGCGGCGCTCCCACGGAGGACCGAACGACGAGCTGGGCCACCAGCGGTGCTCGTCGCGGCGGTGCCGCACCGCTCAGCAGGCGCACGAGCGTGTCCGCCGCCGCCGCCCCCACCTCGTAGGTCGGCTGGCGCACCGCGGTGAGGGGCGGGTCCACCACGCGGGTCCACGGGAAGTCGTCGACCATGACGAGCGAGAGGTCCCGCGGCACCTTCACCCCCAGGTCGGCCAGCGCCTGCAGCAGCCCGAGCGCGATGCGCCCGTCGGAGGCGACGACCGCGGTGGGGGCGTCCCGGCCGCGCAGCACCTCCTCGGCCGCGGCGCGCACGGCCTCGTCGCCGCGCGCCCCGAACCGCACGAGGGCGGGCCCGACGGGTACTCCGCGCGCGTCGAGGGCGGCGACGATTCCGCTGAGGCGGTCCGCGACGGAGGAGCTGACCAGAGGGGTGCTCCTCCCCCACGGCCCACCCGGGTCGTCGAGCGCGGTGAGGTAGGTGATCCGCCGGTGCCCGCGGTCCAGGAGCAGGTCGGTCGCGGCACGGGTGGCGGTGGCGATGTCCACGTCCACGGAGGGCGCGTCGAGCCCGGGCACCCGGCGGTCGAGGAGCACGAGCGGCCGCTCGTCCTGCTCGACCTCCCGCAGGTGGTCCACGTCCGCCGAGGACGCCGGGGAGACGATGAGCCCGTCGACCTGCTTGTCGAGCAGCAGCCGCACGCCCTTGCGCTCGGCCTCGACGTCCTCGGAGGTGTTGACGAGGACGACGTCGTAGCCGGCGCTCGCGGCGGTGTCGGAGATCCCCCGCACGGCCAGGGCGAAGTAGTCGTTCTCGATGTCGCCGACCACGACGCCGATGGTGCGCGAGCGGCCGGTGCCCATGCTGCGGGCGAGTTCGTTGGGGCGGTAGCCGAGCTCCTCGGCGGCGGCGACCACCCGCTCGCGCACGTCCTCGCTGACGGCCCCGTACCCGCCGAGCGCACGCGCGGCGGTGGCCTTCGCCACGCCGGCGCGGCGCGCCACGTCCGCCACCGTCGCGCGCCGCGCCCGGCCGCCGACCTCGGTCATCGCTGCCCCTCGTCCACCCCTCGACCCTACGGACCGGACACCGGTGACCCGGCGGGGAACACATCGTTACGCGCCGGAAACAGTTCGGCGTTGACCCGGCCGTACGACGGGGCCTACCGTCGACGCCACGGGGTGAGACCGGTCTCAGCATCGGAGGTGAGACCGGTACCAACCCGTCGTCCCACCTGCTCGTCAGCCAGCCCGACCGTCCCCGCCCCACCGCTCGGAGGACTGATCGTGACCTTCGCACCCGACCCGCCCGGCCGGTCCGGCGGCGTGCCGCGCGTGCTCGCCGCCGGGGACAACGTCGTGGACCGCTACCCCAACGCCGGGCTCGGCTACCCCGGAGGCAACTGCGTCAACGTCGCCGTCGCCGCCGCCCGGGCCGGGGCGTGCGCGGCCTACCTCGGCGCGGTCGCGCCCGACCCCGCGGGCGACCTGCTGCGCGGTGCGCTCGAAGCCGAGGGGGTGCGCACCGACCGGTTGCGCGTCGTCGCCGGCCGCACCGCGCACTGCGTCGTCGACGTGGTCGCCGGCGAGCGGCGGTTCGCCTCCTCCGACCCCGGGGTCTCCCGGTTCCGCCCCGATGCCGGGGACCTGGCGTACGCGGCGGGTTTCGACGCCGTGCACGTCGGGTCCTCCAGCGGGCTGGACGACCAGCTGGCCCGGTTCGCCGCCGTGAGCCGGCTCAGCTACGACTTCGCGCAGATCACCGACCCGGCGCACGTGCGGAGCGTGGCCCCGATGGCCTGGCTGGCGACGTTCTCCGCCGGGCACCTCTCCCACGACGAGGCCCGGGCCCTGGGCGCGGAGGCGGTCGCGGCGGGGGCGGCGCGCGTGCTGCTGACGCGCGGCGCGGCCGGGGCGCTCCTGACCGACGGTGCGGGCACCTGGGAGGTGCCCGCCGCCCGCGCGGACGTGGTCGACACCCTCGGCGCCGGGGACGCGTTCACCGGCACCCTCCTCGTCGGCCTGCTGCGCGGCGAGGAACCCGGCTCCGCCCTGCACGCAGCGGCGCGCTCCGCCGCCCGCACCTGCTCCCAGCCGGGTGCCTTCGGGCACCCGGCCCCCGACCCGCTGGCGACCGCCGGCGTCTGATCCGACCACCAGAGGAGAACTCGTGACCGACGGCACCTACCTCGGCCCCCAGCCCGTGGCGGAGGTCCCCGACCTGGCCGGCCCGTTGCGGGACGTGCTCGCGCAGTGGGACGACGTGCGCACCTGGATCTCCGGGCTGCCGGGGATCACCCGGGTGTTCCTCGTCGGCGCGGGCGGCTCGTACCTCAACGTGCAGGCCGCGCAGTACGTGCTGGACACCGGCGCCCGCGTCCCGGCCGCCGCCGTGAACTCCGACGAGTTCTACTTCCGCGCCCCGCCGAGCGTCGGCCCCGGCGCGCTGGTGCTCCTGCTGTCCGGCGCCGGGGAGACCCCGGAGACCGTGCGCGCGGCGGAGTGGGCGGCCTCCCGCGGGGCGGCGGTGGCGTGCGTCACCCTGAAGGCGACCAGCCCCGTCGCGCACGCCGCCGGGAAGGTGTTCGCCGGTGGTTCCGGCGACGCCAACCAGGTGCTGCTGCAGTTCGTGGCACTGGCACTCCTGGAGCGTGAGGGCCGGGACGTCGGCGCCGAACTGGCGGCCCTGCGGGCGCTGCCGGCCGCGCTGGAGACAGGCGTGCGCGCCTTCGAGGAGCGTGCCGCCGAGGTCGTCTCGGTGATGAAGGACGTGCCGGTGACCCACGTGATCGCCTCCGGGCCGCTGTTCGGCCCCGCGTCGGTCCTCACCTCCTGCTACCTGCAGGAGATGCAGTGGATGAACGCCATGACGATCAACGCCGACGAGTTCTTCCAGGGGCCGTTCGAGGTGATCGACGACACCACGCGCACCATCGTCTTCCTCGGCGAGGACGCCACCCGCCCGATGGGAGAGCGCGTCCGGACGTTCCTCGACAAGTACAGCGGGCCCACCTGCTACCTCGACACCCGCAACCTCGAGATGCCCGGGATCGCCCCCGGCCAGCGGGCGTTCGTCTCCCCGCTCGTGGTCTCCGCGCTCGTGGCGCGACTGGCGGCGCACTACGCCGCCCAGCGCGGTTACGCCCTGGCCGGCCGGCGCTACATGTGGACCGTCGACTACGCCATCACCGGCTGAACCCCCCACACCCGAGAGAACGGTTGATGACCATGCACGTCCCCACCCGACGCACCGTCGTCACCACCCTCGTCGCCGCCGCCCTGCTCAGCACGAGCGCGTGCGGCTCCGGCAGCGACGCCGCCGCCACGGCCGACAACCCCCTCGGTCTCATCGAGCCCGGTGCGATCCGGGTCGCCAGCGTCGGTGACATCCGGCCGTACGCCTACACCGACGCCTCCGGGGAGTTCACCGGCTTCGACGTGGAACTGTTCCGCGACGTCGCCGGTCGCATCGGGGTCGGCGACGTCACGTTCGTCGGCCAGGACTTCGCCGCCGTGCTGCCGGCCGTGGCCAACGGCCAGTTCGACGTGGGCGTCGCCGCCATCGGCATCACCCCCGAGCGGCAGGAGACCGTCGACTTCAGCGACGGCTACCTCGCCGGGTACCTCACCGTCCTGACCACCCCCGACAGCGGGATCACCTCGTCCGGCGACCTGGCCGGCAGGCGGCTCGGCGTCGTCCAGGGCACCCTCCAGGAGGCGTACGCCCTGAAGAACTTCCCCGACGCGGAGCTGGTCCGCTTCCCGGACAACAACACCGGGGTCTCCGGGCTGAACAGCGGGAACGTCGACGCGCACTTCCTGGACTACGAAGCCGCCAAGACGTACGTGGAGCAGTTCGGTCTCGTCGACGCCGAGGACATCCCGTCCTTCGACGCTCCCGCCGGTTTCGCGATCGCCGAGGGCAACACAGCGCTCAAGGAGGCGCTGGACGAGGGCCTGCACGCGGCCATGGAGGACGGCACCTGGAAGGAGCTGTACCAGAAGTGGTTCCCCGGCTCACCCATGCCCGAGCAGTACCTGCCGAGCGACGAGCGGACGTCGTCGCCGACACCGACCACGGCGAGCTGAGGGGAGGGCTCCCGTGACGCTGCTCGACAACCTGACGCGCACGTTCCTCGACCTCGAAGCGATGCTCGAGGTGCTGCCGCAGATGCTGACGACGGGCCTGAAGAACACGCTCGTCATCTCCGTCGCGGCCACCGTCATCGGAACCGTCGTGGGCATGGTCCTGGCGGTCATGGGGATCTCCCGGTCCCGCTGGTTGCGCGTACCTGCTCGCGTCTACACCGACGTGTTCCGCGGACTACCGGCGATCGTCACGATCCTGCTCATCGGCCAGGGCTTCAGCCAGTTCAGCCGCTCGGTGTTCGGCCCCTCCCCGTACCCGCTGGGCATCCTGGCCCTCGCGCTGATCTCCAGCGCCTACCTGGGGGAGATCTTCCGCGCCGGCATCCAGGCGGTGGACAAGGGGCAACTGGAGGCGTGCCGGGCGCTGGGCATGAGCTACGGCACGGCGATGCGCCTGGTGGTCGTCCCGCAGGGCGTTCGCCGCGTCCTGCCGGCGCTCGTGAACCAGTTCATCGCCATCGTCAAGGACTCCTCCCTGGTGTACTTCCTCGGCCTGCTCTCCAGCGAGCGCGAGCTGTTCCGCGTGGGACAGGACGCCGCCGTCCTGTCGGGGAACCTCTCGCCGCTGGTGCTCGCCGGGGCCTTCTACCTGGTCGTCACGGTGCCGCTGACGCACCTGGTGAACCACGTCGACGAGCGGTTCCGCACCGGCCGCCGCCGCCCCACCACCGCACCGCGCAGCGGCCTCGACGAGGTCGCCGAGCTCACCGGCACCCGCAGGAGCGCCTCGTGACCAGGACACCGACCGCCACCGTGACCACCGGGAACCCCGCCGTGAGCACCACCACGACGAGCACCGCCCACTACGCCGGCTCCAGCCTGGAGCTCCGCGACCTGCGCCTGGCCTACGGCCCCGTCGAGGTCGTGCGCGGCGTCGACCTCACCGTCGCGCCGGGCAGCACCACCTGCGTCATCGGCCCGTCCGGATCGGGCAAGTCGACGCTGCTGCGCGGCGTGAACCGCCTGCACGAACCCTCCGGCGGTGACGTGCTCATCGGCGGGAAGAGCGCGCTCACGGTCGCCCCCGACACGCTGCGCCGCCGCGTCGGCATGGTGTTCCAGCACTTCAACCTCTTCCCCGACCACACCGCCGAGGAGAACGTCGCCCTCGCGCTGCGGACGGTGAAGAAGCTGCCGAAGCAGGCGGCGCTGCGCCTCGCGCGAGAGCGCCTCGCGGAGGTCGGACTGGCCGAGCGCGCCGACCACCGCCCGAGGGACCTGTCCGGCGGCCAGCAGCAGCGCGTCGCGATCGCCCGCGCGCTGGCGCTCGAACCGGAGGTCATGCTCTTCGACGAGGTGACCTCCGCCCTGGACCCGGAGCTCGTCAAGGGCGTCCTGGACCTCATGGCGCACCTCGGCCGCCAGGGGATGACGATGGTGGTCGTGACCCACGAGATGGGCTTCGCCCGCCGCGTCGCCGACCAGGTCGTCTTCATGGACACCGGCCGGGTCGTCGAGTCGGGGCCGCCCGCGCAGTTGTTCGAGGCGCCGCGCAGCGAGCGGCTGCAGCGCTTCCTGTCGCAGGTCCTGTGACCCCCCGACCGTTCCACACCTCCCTGGAGACCA
The DNA here is from genome assembly GCF_050871405.1 of Kineococcus esterisolvens. Classification (NCBI taxonomy): domain Bacteria; kingdom Bacillati; phylum Actinomycetota; class Actinomycetes; order Kineosporiales; family Kineosporiaceae; genus Kineococcus; species Kineococcus esterisolvens. The sequence goes on along the minus strand of NZ_JBJLRI010000019.1, from coordinate 2,838 downwards.
CCGTGAGCACCGCGTTCCCCGCTCCCACGCCCCGCGCCGGGGCCCCGCGCGTCGTCGTCGTCGGCGGCGGCGTCCTGGGCGTCTCCACCGCGGCCCACCTGGCCCGCGCCGGCGCCCGCGTCGACCTCGTCACCGAGGCAGCGTTCGCCTCGGGCGCCAGCGGCCGTTCCCTGTCGTGGCTGAACTCCGCCGGTGCGCGCAGCGACGCCTACCACCGGCTGCGCACGGTCGGCATCGACCGCTACCGCACGTTCGCGGCGCGCACGGGCCTCACCGACCGCGTCCGCTTCGACGGCGGGCTGACGTGGGCCGGTCCGGGCGAGAGCTACGAGGAGCGCCACGCCCACGAGCTGTCCATCGGCTACGACTCGGTGTGGCTGGCGCCCGAGGAGGTGGCCGCGTGGACGCCGGGCGTGGACGCCTCGGCGGTCGCCGAGGAGGGCGCGGTGTTCAACCCCGGCGAGGGCTGGGTGGACCTGCCGCTGCTGGTGGAGGCGCTGGTGGAGCAGCTGCGCGCCGCGGGCGGTGAGGTGCACACCGGCGCCGGCCGCGCGAGGCCCGTCGTCGCGGGCGGCCGCGCGACGGGTGTCGCGACGGCGTCCGGCGCCACCTTCGACGCCGACGCGGTGGTGTGGGCGACCGGCCCGCGGGTGCCGCGCGACCTCGCCGAGCTGGGCCTGCACGTGCCGGACGCCTCGCCGGTGTCGCTGCTGCTGGAGACCCAGCGGATCGACCACCCGCTGCGTGCGGTGCTCAACACCCCGCGCGTGGCGATCCGCCCCACCCCGCACGGGACGTTCGTCCTGGACTCCGGCTGGTCCGAGGAGGAGGTCGTGGTGCGCGGCGACGGCGACCACGAGGTGCCGGGGTCCACGATCGCGGGGCTCCTGGAGGAGGGGGCGAAGGTGCTCGCGGGGAACCCGCGCCTGGAGGTGACGCGACGGGGCGTCGGCCCCAAGCCGATCCCCGGTGACGGCGAGCCCGTCGTCGGCGAACTGCCCGAGGTCGCCGGCCTGCACGTGCTGTTCACCCACAGCGGCGCCACCCTCGGCCTGGTGCTCGGCGAGTTCACCGCCCGGGAGGTCCTCGGGGAGCGCGTCCCGCTGCTGGAACCGTTCCGCCCCGGGCGGTTCGCCGCCGCGACGGTCTGACCCGAGCCCCCTGCCCCTGCGGTGTTCGAGGAGGTCGCCCCCTCGATCACCGCAGGGGCAGGGGGCGGCCGGTCCCGGGTGGTGGTCCCGGCCACGACCCGCAGGGCTGCACCGCCACCTCCTCCGGTCCGCCGCTCCGGGTGAGCAGCGTGCAGGCGACGGTGACGCTGCCGGGCTCGTCCAGCCAGAGGTGGTCGCCGTTGCGCAGGAAGGCGGAGCCCAGCACCGCCGACGGCCGGCAGTCGCTCGCGATGAGCGCGGTGTCGTTGTGGGCGAACGTGCTGCGCTCGACGAGGAAACCCGGGCGGTGGCACATGAGACCGAAGTTGTTGCGCTGCACGAGGCTCCCCCGCAGGGTGAACGGTCCGCCCGGCTCGCCCGACTGGACGGCCACGCCCGTGAAGTTCTCCTCGACCCTCGAGCGGTCCACGACCAGCTGCCCCTGCGCGGTGATGCCCGTGTTGTTGCCGCGGAGCAGGGAGGTGGTGACGAACAGGGAGCTGCCGTCGCCGACGGAGGCGCCCACCCCGTCCGCCTCCAGCCGCACGTCCGCCAGTGCTGCGCTGCGCGGGGACCTCCCCCACCCCACCCGGACGCCGACGTCCCAGCCGGTGATGCGGCCGCCGCGGATCGTGGCGTCGTGGGCTTCGACCGAGATGCCCTGGGAGGGGGTGGAGCGGCCCGCGACCAGACCGGGACCGGTGATCGCGTGACCGTCGAGGTCGACCTCGACGCCGTCGGCGGCCACGACCAGCCCGCTGGGCCCGGGGCACCGCAGGTCGGCGGTGAGGCGGACGTCGCCGGTGATCTCCTCGCCGCACTCGACCCGCCGGGCTCGTGGTTCCGCCGCCACGAGCGCGTGGGCCGCGCCGGCCACCAGGACCGCGACCAGCGCGACCACCGGCGTGCGCGAGCGACGGCGCCCCCGCGGCCGGTGGGGGTCGCGGGGGCGGCGGCTCGCCGTCAGGCGGTGACGCGCAGCGGCGTCACGGTCTCGTCGTCGTCCTCGGCGGTGTGCCGCGGTGCGGGGTGCTCGACGAGCGCGATGACGCGAGCGGCCATGAACCGTGCCGTGCGCACGGCGGTCCCGCCGCGGGTCACCTCGGTGACCTCGACCAGGCCGCGCCCGTGCGCGACGTCCACGCGGCGGCCCGCGCGGGTCGCCGCGACCTCGTAGGTGCGGGTGTCGCCGCCGGCGTCGACGACGACCTCGACGCGATCGCCCTTCACATCTGCCTCCTGGCTGGGGTGGCCCGGCCGCCGGGACGGCGGGGCCGGGAGGGGGTGGGTGGCGGTGTTCCGGGTGCGCCTGTCGGCGCGGTGGTCGCTCGCGGCGACGAGAGGTGGAGCCCGGGGCACGTGCGGAGCGCCGCCACCCGTTCCAACACCGTGGACCGCCGGCGTCTTCCCGGTGCGGCGGCCCTCCCGCCGGTCCGGGGGAGCGGCCCGGCTCAAGGTCCACCACGGGTGTGCCGACACCTGCTGGACCGGCCGAACCCCGTGCCCACCGCCGATCCCGTGGAAGGACCCCGTCGTGAGCACCCTCCCCGCCGCTGCGACCCGCCGCCGCGCGGCCGACCGGAACCACGTGCGCGTCCTGGGGGGGGGGGGGGGGCCCCGGGGGGGGGGGGGGGGGGGGGTGGTGTGGGTCGCCGGGGGGGGGGGGGGGGGGGGGGGGGCGCTGCTC